>JADFZO010000045.1:0-16822 GCA_015232465.1 Desulfamplus sp. | reverse complement strand
AGATTTGGATGCAAAATATAAAGAAGGCTATAATGCTGGAGCCACTGCCTGTTCAGATGGAAACTCCACACCAGCAACATTATCGCCCGGACTCAATATGCACATTCCGCTGCTTCAATATGAAACTCTTTTGGGAACTATGAATTTATGGGCAGAATTTGAATTTGCAGGTGAAAGTAACGGAGATCTGATGTGGAAGTTGTCAGATTTTGGAGAAAAATAAAGTGGCGGCAATGCAATATTGGTAGCCCAACCAAACACTGCACCAGACCGCCAGAACTTGAGCGGTTCTTCGCGGACATTCTACGGCGGCTGGTGAGCTTATTGTTGTGCAATTCAATTTATGGAGGAATTAAATCAAATGAAAAAATTCGGTCTTTTCAGCATTTTATTAGTGAGTTTCCTGTTAATTTCCGCAGGAATCGTTCAAGCTGCTTTGAATGATGGATTGGTAGCTTATTATCCATTTAATGGAAATGCCAATGATGAAAGCGGAAATGGAAATCATGGAATTGTTAATGGTGCAACGCTGACAGCGGATAGATTTGGCAATCCAAAAAGTGCATATAGTTTTGATGGTTTCAGTAATATTACCATATCTGATAATACTCTTTTTACTTCCAATCAACATTCAATTATTTTTTTTGTGAATGCAATAACTGGAGGCGATTTAGTCAGTAAAGATGGTGAAAATACAGAAAGACAATGGTTAATAGGTTGTTCATTATCAACACAAAAAATGGTGTCACATGTATGGACAAACAATGGGCTATTTATGAAAGACACGACTGAAAGTCTTTCTAAAAGAGATTGGCATCACATTGCACAGATTTGGAATGGAACTAATCTACTTTTGTATATTGATGGAGAATTAAAAGTTAATAAGACAACAACGGGAAGTCTTGCTAATGGTTCCCAACCTATAAGAATTGGTGGTGGTGCACCTTATGGACAGCCTCCTCATTATTTCAATGGCACAATAGATGACGTCCGCATTTACAACCGTGCTCTTTCAGAATTTGAAATAAAACAACTCTACAATGAAAATGAATGGCAATGCCCTGAGTCTCCTGATGATGGTTTTACACAAGCAGATTTAGATGAGGCTGTAAATAGTGCTATTCAAGCATGTATAAATGATCCAGCCTCTTGTGGAATTTCTACTGGTGATGGAGGATATACCGCAGCAGATTTGGATGCAAAATATAAAGAAGGCTATAATGCTGGAGCCACTGCCTGTTCAAATGGTTCTGCTACTCCAGCCACAATTTCTGCTGATTTGAAAATACATATTCCTCAGCTTAACTATGTTTCGCCATTTGGTACCATGTATCTATGGACAGATTTTGAATATGCAGGAGAAAGTAATGGCAGTTTAATCTGGAAACTAACCAATTATGGGCAGAAATAAGTAAAAACTATCATTAAAGCTTTAACCCAGCGTTTTAGGAGAAACAGCCCTACGGCGTACCTGTTTATGGTTAATCGTCCTTTCTGGTCGCCTTCAGGCTGCCTCTGAATTTGGGGTTACTTGGTAGCAGCAAAATCTCAAATTTATCTCAATCTGGTGCACTCAAATGCACTGAATCGGGGCGGAAAACAAAGTGCACACTTTGCGGGCGATACACAACTCACCGTTAGCCTATAAAGGAGGAGTTCTTATGGAAACAATGATTGCAATTAGAAAACTTGATGAATTTGCAATTGAATGGATAAATCAAAAAGCAAAACTGCAAGGTGTCGATTTAGAGGATATAATTGTTCAGCTTATTTATGAGAAGGTGAAATCAAGTGAAATGAAAACAGAATTGATGCAATATAATGATCTGGATTCATTAGCAGGTACATGGAGTAAAGAAGAAGCTGATCATTTTTTTAAGGTGACTGACAAATTCAATCAGGTAGATGAAAGTTTATGGTAGTAGATAAGATTCTCATTGACACTAATGCCTATGCTTCATTCAAGCGAGGCAATCCTGAGTCCATCGAAGTTATCAGATATTCTCATTTCATTGGTCTCAATGCAGTCGTTCTTGGTGAATTATTAGCAGGTTTTGCCGTGGGTAATCGGGAGTCACAGAACAGGTTGGAACTGGAAGCATTTTTTAAATCTCCCCGTATCAGGTTTTTAACAATAGATAATGAAACGGCAGGTCATTATGCAGGCATATACAAAGCGTTGAAGCAAAAAGGAAGACCAATTCCTACCAATGATTTGTGGATTGCAGCAACAGGCACTGGGATCGCACTGTTCCAGACCGATGAAAAATAACAATATGTAGTATGATTTTAAGAGTCAAAAACACTACATATTGTATGCGAAAATGGTGTGAGCCCAGTGCCGATTTAACGAACATAAACATATTGGAGAGAAGATAACTTTTGCTGATATTCCAAATATTCAAGATATTCTGGAAGAAATTGCGAGCCAATATTTAAGTTAATAGGTATGCGGTTTAGTTTAAGCAAAAAATATTAACCAAGCATTTCAGCGGGCAGCCCTACGGGCATTTTGGTTTGTGGTTAATCGACATTTGTAGTCGCCGTAGTGCTCCTTTAATCTAACTCCAAGCCCAATTTTATAAACTAATCTATCCCTAATCCCACTTCCGTTTAATGCCTTTCCACCTATTTTTGCCTTTACTTCTGGCTCACTTCCATTATATGAATAACCAATTATTAATGTAGTCCTTGTAAAGACTTATGACTTATTCATAGATAAATTTCTGGTAAAAAAGTATGTTTGGAAAAAAGAAAAAAGGCGAATCACCACCTCCAGAGCCTCCACCAGTTGAAGATAACGCTAAAGGCAAAAAGGGCAAAGCCTCCAATAAAAAATCAGATGCCAAAGATGCAGTAGGAGTTCAAGAGCCTTTACCTCAAACCTCGGGAAAGAGAAAATTTAAGTTTCTCTCTAAAAAGGTGCTATTTGTGCTGCTTGGACTTTTATCTGTTGGTATTGCTGGATTTGTTGTCTATAAATTATATTTTTCCAAAAAAGATGGGGCTGAAGTAAAGAGGGTTTATGTGCAAAAAGAGCTTAAAAATGTTATTCTTGCTGAAGAGGTGATCAGATTTTCGTTTAATCTGCTTCCTGAGTTTTATGAATACACCCTTATTTTCAATGATCAGATAGTTACCCTTGAAGATGAGGTCAATCGCCTTAAAGCTCTTGGAGAGCAGTTTCCAGATCAGATAAAAATTGCTGAAAAAGAGATAAATCTCTTAGAAAAAGAGAAGAATAAACTTAAACAGAGTTATGAAAAATTAGAAAAAAAGGTTGAGGCTCTTTATGTATCATATCGGGTTAATCAAGAGGCTGGCTTGCAGCAGATTGAGGAGCAAAAAAATGAGATTTTTACAACTGCAAAAGAGGCTATAACGCCACTTCTTGAGATAACTGACAGGATAAAGCTATTTACCCAAGAAAAAATTCCAGAGGGTTTTATCAAAGGTACAACCTATAAGATAAGAAAAAAGATCGACTCTTTTATGAAAAAAGATTAAATCCATTGTAACTTTAATATGTTTAAGGACAACCAATTGCTCAAAGATTTTTACCACCTAAAAAGAGAGAACAACCCGCACAGAGAAGATGCCTTTACACTATCCTGTCTTGGAAAACTCTATCCTGCATCAGATAAAGATTTATCAAGATGCAGAGCTTACCTATCTGACTTGATTGATGACTCCTTTAACATAGGCGATAAAGATGAGATACTGATCATTGGTCTTACAGAATCGGGAATTATACCAGCCCTTTTGATGCAGATAGAGGCAGTTGAGAGAAATATTAATTCAAATATTTTATACTCAACACGCAGAAGATCAGTCGCTGGAATACCATTTAAAGAGAGCCATTCGCACGGTCCTGACCATATTTTGCATCTGCCCCTACTGCCTTTTAGAGAAATTTGGATTGTTGAAGATGAGATCACAAGCGGGAATACAGCCTATAATCTTATGGTTAAGTTGTGCGAATATCTAAATATTAGGCGTGTTCGTATCTTTGCTTTTGCAGATTTTCGAGATGAGAAGCAAAAATCTGATTTTGCGATAAAAACAAAAAAAAACAACATCAATTGCACTATTCATACCCTTAATCACAATATTTATAAGAACCAAAAGAGCGAAAAAGAGATATTGAAAACAACAAAAACTATCTCAAAGCCATTAAATAACAGGTTAAAGAGCAGAGCCATAGATTTAGATAACAGCTATAACAGCTATAAAATAGATATAAAGCCATTAGATGGCTGGTATTTTCCTAAAAAGCGTCCTGCCCTTTCGATAAAATCTGACAATTTCCTTGATGCAGAACTCTTAAGGTTTGACCCTGATATACTCTCTGATGAGTGGAAATGTTGTGATCCAGATGTAAAAAAGACTATACTTGCGGTTGGTGAGGCTGTTGATTTGGCTGCCTATTTTGCCCTATCTAATAAAAATGTCCAATTTCAGCAAATATCATTAAGCCCGTGGAGGGTTGATAACTCTTCAATCTTTAGCAAAATCAGCTTTTTAGATAGATATTATCTCTATAATTATGAAAATCTAATAAAGGAGCCTTTAAATCCTATCTTTATACTTTGTGATCCAATTGATAAAAATATAGAGCATGAGGCAGTAACAAAACTAAAAGGGTGCGGCATTGATTTAAAACCGCTATTTAAATAAGATGCAACAACAATACTTTTACTCTCAAAATAGTTTAAATTGGAATCAACGTTTTTATTTAGGGCTTGAGGCGGAGGTTCACCCATTTGATACTCCTCACCTATTCCGTCCTTTAAATAAGGCATACAATGGCAACACAACATTTTGGTCAACCCCATCTCCTGAGCCAAATCTAACTGATGATTTTTGGCAAGATGTGCAATCTTCTGTGAATCCTAAAATTTTCAATGCTGCCAAAAATCTTGCAGAATCAGTGCTAAATTGGCAGCCAAATCCTAAAAAGCTCCTTTTTATCTCAATTTTGCGGGCTGGCGTTCCAATAACAGAGTGGCTCTGTCAGATGATTCCAGAGGCTCAAGGGGTTGCTCTATCGCTATTTGTGGGTATTGGCATTGATAGGGTTGCTCTTGATGCAATAAAAAGAGATTTTCCTGATCGCACACCTATTTTTGTTGATGGCTGGACAGGCAAAGGCGGGGTTGCAAGGGAGATTAAAAAGCTCAAAATTGCACCTTTGGCTGTATTGATTGACCCTTGGGGGTGGGCTGATTTTGCAGGGGTTCAAGAGGATATTTTTTGTCCATCTGCCTGTTTTACTGGAGTTGCAACACTTGGATTTTCAAGAACCTTTTTTGTGGATAAAAATAGCATATTTTCTGCCTACCAATTTTCAAAAGAGTTTCTACAGCTAAAGGTTGTAGATAGCTGGAAGATGGCTCTTTTTAAACATTGCCAATTAAATCAACAAAATAGCTCAATGCTGCCAAATTTTACGACAAAAGAGTTTTATGTAGAGACTGATTTAAGAGTTCACAGTAACGAGGTTTGTCGTGCACTTATAAATGCTGCCCCTGAATCTCTACTATTTGCTGATAATAGAGCAGAGGCTCAAAAAGAGTTTGGATTAATCCTAAAACTTGGGGAGCAAAGAGGCATTGAGGCTAAATTTAATGTTCAGAATTTAGAAGAACTTAAAACAAAAGTTGCTTGTAAATTATCAACCCAAAAATCTTAAAAACAACAAGAGGACAAAATATGGAAAGAGTCAAGATAAATAGGCTTCTTGAATCACAAAAGCCAATAGATAAGGTAATTGTAAAAGGGTGGGTCAGAACTAAACGAGATTCAAAAGAGTTCTCATTTATGGAGCTAAATGATGGCTCTTGTCTTAAAAATATCCAGATTATTGCAGATAGCCAGCTTGAAAATTATAGCCAAATAGGTGCAATAACAACTGGGTCTGCAGTTGCTGTTGAGGGCAGACTTGTGGAATCTCCTGGCAAGGGTCAAAAGTGGGAGATTCATGCTGATAAGGT
Source organism: Desulfamplus sp. (assembly GCA_015232465.1). Taxonomy (GTDB): domain Bacteria; phylum Desulfobacterota; class Desulfobacteria; order Desulfobacterales; family Desulfobacteraceae; genus Desulfamplus. Next base: position 10,829 of record JADFZO010000045.1, on the reverse strand, counting down.
TGATGTTATAAGCATTGCACCTGAAGATTATCCGCTCCAGAAAAAGAGACACTCTGACGAATTTTTAAGAACAGTTGCCCATCTTCGACCAAGAACCAATAAGTATGGGGCACTTTTTCGTATAAGATCAGAGATGGCTTATGCTATCCATAAATTTTACCACTCAAAAGGTTTTCGTTATCTTCACACCCCAATTATCACAGGGTCAGATTGCGAAGGGGCTGGTGAGATGTTTAGAGTTACAACTTTAAATCCAACTTTAGAAAACCCGAATTTTAGCAAAGATTTTTTTGGGTGCGAGGCAAATCTTACTGTATCTGGGCAGCTCTCTGCTGAGATGTTTGCATTAGCACTTGGAGATGTTTACACCTTTGGTCCCACATTTAGGGCAGAAAATTCAAACACAAGTCGTCATGTTGCAGAGTTCTGGATGGTTGAGCCTGAGATGGCTTTTTGCGATCTTAATGGCAATATGGATCATGCCCAAGAGCTTTTAAAGTATTTGGTAACTTATGCAGTAGAAAATTGCAGCGATGATATAGCTCTGTTTACTGATTTTGTTGATAAAGAGCTATCTAAACTTCTTGATACACTTATAAATGAGGAGTATGCAAGAATAAGTTACAATGATGCTGTTGAGCTTTTATTAAAGTCTGGAAAAAAATTTGAATATAAAGTTGTAAAGGGCGGTGATCTTCAATCTGAACATGAGCGGTTTCTTGCTGAGGAGTATTTTAAAAAGCCTCTTTTTCTTATCAATTACCCTAAAGAGATAAAGGCTTTTTACATGAGGTTAAATGATGATGGCAAAAGCGTTGCAGCAGTTGATCTTTTAGTGCCAAGAATTGGTGAGCTTATAGGTGGTTCTCAAAGAGAGGAGAGGCTTGATGTGCTCCAAAAGCGTCTGGAGGAGGTTGGACTCTCTAAAGAGCAATATTGGTGGTATTTGGACTCACGAAGGTTTGGCTCTGTCCCACACGCTGGATTTGGTATGGGGTTTGAAAGGCTCTTAATGCTAATAACTGGCATCACAAACATAAGAGATGTTGTGCCATTTCCAAGAACCCCTGGTAATATAGATTTTTAATAAAAACAGATAGATGGAAGGGGTAACTTGCTCAATTAATCAACCACTCATGGTAATAGTTAATAACTGCATCTATACCAGATATTTGAACTCCTTTTAGTATTGATGCAGTTATTTGATGAACTTTACGCTCTTCCTCCATAGCACATTGAGCTTCGGACGAGGCTAAGTATCGCTGTTCAAATTTTGAAAATCGAACAATGTGAACAAGCTCATGCACAGTAATATATACAAGAAAGGGAAGAAGCATAAGCTCACTATTTTGGGCGATTTTTCTTAAAATAGCACTATCTTGAAAACAGACATTATAGTAGTTCATGGCACTTATGCTAACTGCTCCATCTTGTTTTTTAGCTTCATATCCAAGAACTTGAGCAAAAGGACCATCAACTATCTCCTCTGGTTTAAGCTCTTTAAGGGTTTTAATATCATATCTGCTTTTAAACCATTGAGTTGATGACATTTTATAGTAGTTACTTACCAGCTCTTCGGCAATTAAAACTGCATCTTCAAGCTCTTTTAGCTCATTTTGGTTAAAGTCTCTCTCTTCTTTATCCATTAACTTCTACCTACATTTGATCGTTTAATTTTTTTTAAGAGTTACTGCTGCTTTGCTTTAAAGTTTATACAAGAAAAAAGAATGGACACATCACAAAATATTATGATATAAATTGCAGATTAATCATTAAATATAATATTTAGGAACATATATTAAAGGAGGTGATCTTTTGGGTAGTGTTATTAAAAAAAGAAGAAAAAAGATGCGCAAGCATAAACATAAAAAACTCCTTGCAAGAACAAGACATCAAAGACGCAAATAGCTAAATCTATTACGTAAAACAATCAAATGGATTAAAAAAATAATTACCGCAACAAAAAAATAATTAATATAAAATATCTGTTGCGGTTTTATTTTTTCAAACTATTGTCAGCTAAATAGCTATTTTGAGATAGCTTATATTTTACTCTTCTTTTATCATCTTAAAGTACTTCATAAAATCTGATTCAGTTGAAAGAACTAAAGTACTACTTTGATCAAGTGAGACTTTATAGACATCTAAAGTCTTTACAAGAGAATAGAACTCAAGATCAACACCATAAGCAGCAGCATAAATCGCAGCAGCTTTTGCGTCTGCGTCACCCTTAATCTCTTCTGCTCTCTTGTATGCTTGCGATTTTATAAGCTGAAGCTCTTTTTCTTTATCACCCCTTATGTTGCTTGCCTCCCCCCTACCTTCAGAGCGGAACTTTTCTGCAATCTGCTTTCTCTCTGCAATCATTCTACCATAGACTGCATCACGAACCTTCTCAACATAATTAACACGCTTGATTTTTACATCAACAAGTTCAATTCCAAAAGCCTCTAACTTAGGTTGAGCCTGTGCAATTATCTTTTTGTTTATCTCACTTCTTCCAACCTCAATCTTGTATTGTGATATTGGATTGATAATTGATGGCACTTGATTATCGCTACCATCTTCTTTTTTAGCCTCTATATTTTGGTTTTCCGAGACATCAAAAGACTCAAAGGTGTCCATTGGTCTATCGCTATTTCTAACAGTCTCAACAAGTCTATATGAGGTAACAAAGTTTCTAACTGCTGGATCGATAATATCATTAAGCCTGCTCTGTGCACTTGTCATATTATTAACAGTCTGAAAATATTTGATAGGATCAACTATCTTCCAACGTGCAAAGGTATCTACCCAAATAAATGTCTTATCTTTTGTCGGTATCTGACCTGGGTCCCCGTCCCACTCTTGAAGATTTTTAGGAAAATAGCTCGCCTTTTGGATAAACGGCACCTTAAAGTTTAGACCTGGGGTAGTTACAGCATCGCCTACAACCTTTCCAAATTGGGTAATAACAACCTGTTCTGTCTCATCTACAATGTATGCTGATGCAAACAGCACAAATGCCATAAATACTATTCCAATATATATAACCCCTTTATATTGCATCATTTTACCACCTCATCTCCTCTTGAAAACTCTCTTATAGCAGGTGCCACTTTTGATGCGCCCCCGGTTGAATCACCCATATTTAACAAGGGTAAAAGATTGGTCTTTTCTGAATCTAAAATATATTTTTTCCCAAGTTTAGGTAATATTTCTGACATTGCCTCTAAATAGAGCCTCTTTTCAGTAATCTCTTTTGCATCTATATACTCCTTGTATAGAGCACTAAATCTTGCAGCATCACCCATTGAACGATTAACACGATCAATCGCATAACCCTCAGCATCTTTTATAATACGCTGTGCCTCGCCTCTTGCTGCTGGAATAGCTTTATTGTACTCCTCTTTTGCCTTATAGACAAGCTGCTCTTTTTCTTGAACAGCCTCATTAACCTCATTAAATGAGGGTTGAACTGGCGGTGGAACGTTAGTTTTTTCCATCTCAATAGTTACTATCTGTATCCCTGTCTCTGCCTCATTAAGCTCTGTTTGGAGTAGCTCTCTTGCAGCAACAGCAATCTCTTCACGCTTTGAGATAACCTCATTAATACTTCGATCCCCAACAACAGTACGCATTGTTGCCTCTGCCATATCGCGTAAAATTGCATTAACATTGTTGACTCGAAAGAGATAGTTATATGGGTCTGATATTCTATACTGCACAATCCAAGGCGCAACCGCAACATTTAGATCTCCTGTAAGCATAGATGCTACCATATCTGGATTTTCACCTAAACGTGCTGGTGCAATACCAACCTCTGTTTGACCTGTTGAAAATCCAAACTCCTCTTTATAGACCCTTTTGATTTTAACCTTAGTAACTTTTTCAATGCCTGAAGGTAGCTTAAAATTTAGACCCGGCTGAGATATTCTGTTATATTTTCCAAACCTCTGTATAACGCCTACCTCATCAATATCTACTGTAAAGAACATAGAGCTTCCAAAAAATAGAAAAAAGAGCACAATAAGCATCAAGAATCCACCTGGAAGTTTAAAATTTTTAAATCTTGATACTATATCATCAATTTGCGGAGGTGTAGGTATCCCCATGCCCATTCCTCCATCACTGCCACGCCTCTTTTCATACTGCTCCTGCTTTTCTCTGAGCTTATCCCAATCCCAATTCATAAAATAATTTCCTATAAAACTTAAAATAAATTTAAAAATACTGTGTTAAAAAATGGCTGTAAACTTTTGGTAGATTACATTAATTGGCTTATTTTTCAAGGAAAAACCAAAATTTTAAAGGTTATTTACAAATAAAGCCACCTCTTTTAGTATCTTTTTTGTCTCCACAAGAGAGCGTGAAATCTTCTTATTTCTTGATCCAAGGTTGATTTTTAGCATGTTTTCAGAAGTAAATTCATACTCAAAGCAATTAACTAAGAGGAACTTCTCTAAAGCTGAATCCTTTGTCCCTAAGGCTCTAAGGGGGCGTTTTTGGTGAAGCTCAGAAAATATAAGGATAATAGAGTTTAGGGTAATATCCATCTTCTTGACCCCAGCCTTTATTGCAAGCACTCTTAGCATAATCTTTAAAAGCATATTTAGCCCCTCTTCTGGCAATTTACCAAATCGGTCAATCAGCTCTTTTTGCATTGCTGTAATCTCTGATATTTCTGTCATTTGAGACAATCGCCTGTAAATTGTAAGCCTCTCCTCAATTGATTGGACATAATCCTCTGGAATATGGGCAGACATTGTAATATTAATCTCAGGCTCAAGGCTTGGTATCACAGGTTTTCCTCTAAGATCACAAACTGCCTCATCAAGTAGCTTTAAAAACATATCATAACCAACTGCTGCAATATGACCAGATTGAGAAGCACCAAGTGCTGAACCAGCTCCTCTTATCTGCAGATCCTTCATGGCAATCTGAAATCCTGCCCCAAGGTCCCGATGCTCCATCAAAGCTGCAAGCCTTTTTTTTGCATCTCGCGATAAATTCTCCTCATTTTGAACAAATAGGTAGGCATAAGCCTGCTCCTCGCCTCTTCCAATTCTGCCTCGAAGCTGATAAATCTGGGCAAGCCCAAATCGCTCTGCTTTGTTGATTATCATTGTGTTTGCAGATGGAATATCAAGACCAGATTCGACAATTGTTGTAGAGACAAGCATATCAATCTCTTGATTTATAAAATCAACCATAACTTTTTCCAATGCTGACTCTGGCAACCTTCCGTGTGCAACACCAATTTTAACCTGCGGGATAAGATTTTGCAGCTTTTCAGCCATTTTAAAGATTGTCTCAATCTCATTGTGGATAAAAAATATCTGCCCACCTCGTAAAAGCTCTTTTTTAACAGCATCAGCCACAACAGCATCAGAATACTCTGATATATAGGATACAATCGCCTGTCTATCTTCAGGAGGGGTTGAGATTACGCTAATATCTCTCATTCCAGTTAAAGATAGATGCAAAGTTCTTGGAATGGGGGTTGCCGTAAGTGTGAGCACATCAACTGTGGCTCTTTTAGCTTTAAGAGCCTCTTTGTGCTTTACCCCAAATCGCTGCTCCTCATCAATCACCAAAAGCCCTAAAGATTTAAACGATACATCTTTTTGCAAAAGGCGATGTGTGCCAATCACAATATCTATTTTTCCAGATTCAAGAGACTTTAAAATCTGCCTCTGCTCTTTTGGTGATCTAAATCGAGATAGAGCCTCAACTGTTACAGCCCAATTTTTAAAACGATCCTTAAATGTGTGAAGATGCTGCTCTGCAAGAATTGTGGTTGGAACAACAATTGCCACCTGTTTTCCATCATTTACAGCTTTAAATGCCGCACGTATTGCAACTTCAGTCTTTCCATATCCAACATCGCCGCACACCAACCTATCCATTGGTGTATCGCTCTCCATATCAGATAAAACATCTTCAATTGCCTTTAGCTGATCAGGGGTCTCATCATAAGGAAAAGAGGCTTGAAACTCATCGTAAAAGCTATCGCTTGGACTAAAGGCATGACCACTTTCAACCCTTCTTTGTGCATAGAGATTTAAAAGCTCACCAGCCATCTTTTCAACCTCTTTTTTTGCCTTTGCAGTTGCCTTTATCCATGTTTTTCCGCCAATTTTATCAAGAATTGGAACATATCCATCAACTCCAATATACTTTTCAACCATCTCCATTCTATCAACTGGCAGATAGAGCCTGTCATCATCTTTGTAGGCAATCTGGATAAAATCACCAGAAATTCCATCAATTGTGATTGTCTTTAGCCCCTCATATCTGCCAAGACCATGCTCTAAATGGACAACAATATCACCCTCTTTTAGCTCCTCTGGAGTTATAAATCTGCTCTTTGCCCGTTTCGTGCTTCTGTTTAAAAGCCTCTTTTTTGCCCCAAATATCTCTTGATCCGTGATTATGGCTATGTTGCTCTCTTTATGGACAAAGCCAGAGGTGAGATTTCCTATCATATAGTAGAGATTTAAAGTTCTATTTTGCTCTAAATTTTGAAGATCATGCAGATCAACTCCATAAAGTTTTAGCAAAGATATTAGGCGAGATGCCTGCACATCGCTTGTGCATACTGCAATTGAGGTGATATTAGAATTTTTTTTGTTGATAAACCAATCAGCAAGAGGCTTTAAAATGTGATCTTCTTGGTGAGATAAATCATCTTTTTTTGAGTTAACATGATCTCGCTTTAACTGTGCTGATATGTAGCTATTATCTTGAAAATCAAATTTAAAGAGTGATCTATTTTTATAATTAGTAATATCACCTGTTGATGATGTTGATGAGTTTAGCACCAAATCTCTAAACCTAACCTGTTTTTTACCCGTGCTATTTAAAATTGAGCTAAAATCAGCCCAGCTCATATAAATTGATTGAGGGGGAACACATAGCCTCTTTTCACTATTTGCCTGCTCATAACTCATCATAGCCTGATTATGAAGATTATCAGAACTCTCAAGAAGCTCGTCTGGTCTATCAAGCAAAAAGATAGACTCTTCTGGCAGATAGTTTATAAGCGAATCAGTATCGCCATACACAATTGGCAGAAGGCTTTCTATCTCTGGAAATCTTCCAAAATCTTTTATCTTCTCCACATATTCTTTGACTCTAACTGGTGATAATCCGCACTCGTTGCCTGCTTGACGCAATCTTGAGACAACTGGTGCAATATTTGATTTTTCGATAATCACCTCATTTGGCGGGGTGATTATAACCTCTTGTAGCTCCTCAGTGCCACGCTGCGTTATTGGTGAGAAGTGGCGTAAAGATTCGACAAAATCGCCAAAAAGCTCAATTCTGATTGGACTCTCATAATTTGGGGAGAAAATATCGAGAATCCCGCCTCTTACAGCGTAATCTCCCGGCTCTTCCACAAGAGATGTTTTAAGATAACCATTTGTATTTAAACGAGATATTAAAAGGTCTCTATCAATTGTCTCTCCATTTACCACAAGATCAACCGAGTTTGATAGCACACGTTTAGGGACGCACTTTTGCAAGATAGTAACTATGCTTGTGATTAGAAAATAGTTGCAAGAGCTATCAATAAGTTTATATAGAATTGACACCCTTGCTGCTGCTGTGTTGGCGTGGTAGGAGAGCGATTTAAATGGCTGGAGATGGAGATGGTATCCCGGAAAGTAAAGAATAGATGATTGCATCTCTTTTGGCATAAAAAATCTCAGATCGTCCATAAATCTGATAGCATCTTTAGGGGTTGGTAATATTGCAGCCACACTGCAGTTGCTATTTTTGAACATCTTTGCAGCAACATACCCCTTTGCAGAACCGTGGCAGCCTGTAATATCTACTAAAAATGGTTCTGTTGATTCTGATCTCTCGTGCTCTTTATTTATAAACTCTAAAAAGGTTTTCAGCATTTTTTTCTTGATTTTATACTTTATAAGAATTAATGGTTAAGCCAATTTTTCAATCAAGCCGGCGTAACTCAGTTGGCAGAGTAGCTGATTCGTAATCAGCAAGTCAGCAGTTCGATTCTGCTCGTCGGCTCCAGTAAATTCAAGCCTGTCAAGCGTTTTCACTTGATGGGCTTTTTTGTTTTTCTCTCTAAAACTCACTTTTTTAGCTGATTTAGGAATCGGTAGATATCAAACCATGTTGGAGTAAAATTCATACAAGACCTGATATAATCACAAGTCCAATTATCAACAAACCTGCTTGCATCAGTCCATTTCTTGAATATTATTGCGGTTGGGGAGAATACAATATTCAGCTAATCAATAGCTTTTTAACTATGTTCTTGATTTAACTTAGTCGTAAGCAGTTATCTTTTAAGATAACTGCTTTTTTATTGTAAAAACTAATTTATCTTTGATTATTTCTCATAATCATCAGATAATTTAAATTTATAAGGCAAAATTTAAAACTACAAAAGATTATATTTTTATCAATTTACTAACTTTTACAAGATAATGTGTCCAAATTTCTGAGATAGGGTATCCCGCTACAGCTACACTCTAGATCGTCTGGATGATGGAAATTGATAATGCAACCAAACGCAACCAAACAAAAAAGGGTTACAACCCATTGGCTATAACCCCTTGATTTTATTGGTACGCCCGAGACGATTCGAACGTCCGACCACCTGATTCGTAGTCAGGTACTCTATCCAGCTGAGCTACGGGCGCAAAAAAGTTTTTCTTAAATATATTTTGATGAACAAAATGTCAATGGATTTTTGAATTTAATTGACCTCAATAGAAAAACATGGATATAGATACAACATGAAATTAGGGCAAATATCAGCAGATGACTCATACTATATGAATCTTGCCATTGAACAGGCTAAAATCGCTGCATCTATTGATGAGGTGCCTGTGGGGTGCGTGGTTACAAATATATCTGGAGATATAGTCAGTTATGGATATAATAAGACGATCTCAACGTGCGACCCAACAGCCCACGCTGAGATCGTTGCAATCAGGTCTGCTGCCATATCTGCCAAAAATTATAGGCTTTGTGATTTTACAATATATGTAACTGTTGAGCCTTGTATAATGTGCATGGGTGCAATTGTCCATGCACGATTTTCACGATTGGTTTATGGTGCATCTGACCCCAAATGGGGAGCTGCTGGCTCACTATATGACTTTTCATGTGATGATAGGCTAAACCACAAAATCGATGTTGTATCTGGTGTTTGCATTAACCAAACAAGAGAAATTATTAGGAATTTTTTTAGAGACAAAAGGAGCAATAAAAAGTGTCAAATATAGTTGTTGTTGGCACCCAGTGGGGTGATGAGGGAAAGGGCAAAATCGTTGATCTTTTGAGTGAATATTCTGATTACGTTGTCCGTTTTCAGGGTGGAAATAATGCTGGGCACACAATGGTTGTAAATGGTAAAAAAATTATTAGCCATCTTGTGCCATCAGGAATTATTCAAAAAAAGAGATGTTTTATTGGTAATGGCGTTGTTGTTGATCCTGTTGTGCTGCTTGATGAGATCGATTATCTTATTCAAAATGGGGTTGATGTATCATCAGAGATGTTAAAAATCAGCAACAGAGCACACATCATAATGCCCTATCACCGACTGATTGACAATGCACGGGAGATAAAAAAGGGAGATAAAAAGATCGGCACTACTGGTAGAGGTATTGGTCCGTGCTATGAGGATAGAGCTACAAGAAGAGGCATTCGTTTTGCTGATCTGCTCGATTTTGAGCTGTTTTCTGAAAAAGTTCGCACAATCATGGACGAAAAGAATTTCTATCTAAAACACTACTTTAATACAGATACTCTTGATCCTGACAAAGTTATAAGTCAGTTTCTTGAGATAAGAGATCGCCTAATTCCCTACATTGCTGATGTCTCTGTGATTTTAAATAGAGGCATGGAGCAAGGTAAAAAGGTGCTATTTGAGGGTGCTCAGGGGACTCACCTTGACGTTGAACATGGAACATATCCTTTCGTTACATCATCAAGCACTGTTGCTGGTAATGCTGCCTGCGGCTCTGGCGTTGGACCTTGCAAACTTGATCAGATTATCGGGATTGTAAAGGCATATACAACAAGGGTGGGAAGCGGTCCATTTCCTACTGAGCTTTTTGATGAGGTAGGCGATACATTACAGTCTAAAGGTGCTGAATTTGGTGCAACAACTGGTAGAAAGAGGCGTTGCGGCTGGCTTGATATGGTTATACTTAAAAATGCTGCAAGACTTAACAGCTTAACTGCTCTTGTTATCACAAAATTAGATGTTCTTGATGAGTTAGATGAGATAAAAATATGCACAGGATATGAGTATAATGGAGAGGTTATAGAGGCTTTTCCTCCATCAATTAAGGTGCTTGAGAACTCTAAACCTATTTATGAATCGCATAAAGGCTGGAGAAAGAGCACTGCAAATTTGACCCAATATAAAGATTTTCCTGATAATGCAAAAAAATATCTAAGCAGAATTGAAGAGTTATCAGGAGTTCCAATCAAAATTATATCTGTTGGTCCTGAAAGAGAATCAACAATCATAAAAGAGAAATTTTTTTGAAAAAAATATTGATAACCTATTAATAATACAGGGTATAAAAGGTTAGATCATAAAATTTAATTGACAATAATATTAAAAAAAAATATTAATGCCCCATATTTTTTGTTGCAGTCGGGATGTGGCTCAGTCTGGTAGAGCACAGCGTTCGGGACGCTGGAGTCGGAAGTTCGAATCTTCTCATCCCGACCAGCACCAATAAAGCCTTCAGCATCATTATAATAAAGCCTTCAGAATCTTCAAAAAATACCCAAAAATTACTAATTAACGCCTGTCTCTAATGCCTATTATTGTTAGCAAATCTATATGAAAT
>JADFZO010000044.1 GCA_015232465.1 Desulfamplus sp. | reverse complement strand
TTTAATCCAGATAATATACCAGATATACTGCCAATCCTTCCAATTGTTGATACCAACCTTTTTCCTAAAATGGTGCTTCCGCTTGTAATTATGCAAAAAGAGGCTATTGAGCTGATTGATGAGGCAATGGCTGGAACGCGAATGCTTGGTCTTCTTTTATCAAAACGCTCTGATATAGCATCAAAACACACCTCAGATGAGCTTTACACAGTGGGAACAGTTGCCGTTATTTTAAAGATGGCAAAGATGGAGGAAAATAGGGCACAACTTCTGATTCAAGGTTTGAGCCGTTTTAAAGTTACAGAGTATTTAGATGGAAAACCATACATTCAGGCTCGTATTGAAGTGCTTGAAAATATTGGAACTTCTTCAAGCGATAAGCCTATAAACGACAAGGAGACACTTGCTCTTATGTCAAATATTGCTGATCAGTATGAAAAGATTGTGAGTTTATCACCTGGTTTGCCTGCTGAGATTGGGGCAATGGTAAGATCAATTCAAGAGCCTGAAATTTTAGCAGATATGGTTGCATCAACAATAAATGCTCCAGTTATTGAAAAGCAGGCTGTTATTGAGCTTCTTGATATAAAAGAGCGTCTTAAAAAGGTAACGCGTCTTGTAAATGATCAGCTTGAAATTCTTGAGATGGGTTCAAAGATTCAGAGTCAAGTTAAAGAGGATATGGATAAACGCCAAAGAGAATATTACCTACGTCAGCAGCTTAAAGCCATAAAAGAGGAGCTTGGCGAGACAGATGACGAGAGCGTTGAGATTGAGGAGTATCGCAAAAAGGTTGAGTCTGAAGGGCTTCCAGAGGCAGCAGCAAAAGAGGCTGAACGGGAGATAAAGAGGCTCTCTCGAATGCACCCATCATCTTCTGAGTATGTGGTTGCATCAACTTATCTTGATTGGCTCACCTCTTTACCTTGGAACAAAAAATCGGTTGATACTCTTGATATAAAGGGGGCAAGAAAGATTTTAGATCAAGATCACTATGGACTTGAAAAGCCTAAAAAACGTGTGCTTGAGTATCTTGCTGTTAGAAAACTTAAAAACGACTCAAAGGGTCCTATTTTATGCTTTTCAGGTCCCCCTGGCACGGGCAAAACTTCGCTTGGAAAGTCAATTGCAAAGGCGTTAGGCAGAAAGTTTGTAAGGATCGCACTTGGCGGAATTAGAGATGAAGCAGAGATAAGAGGGCACAGAAGAACCTATGTTGGAGCACTTCCGGGAAGAATTATTCAAGAGATCAGAAGGGCAGGGCAGAACAATCCAGTCTTTATGCTTGATGAGATTGATAAGGTTAGCTCCTCATATCATGGAGATCCATCATCAGCACTTTTAGAGGTTCTTGATCCTGAACAGAACTACTCATTTACAGATCACTATTTAGATGTTCCATTTGATCTTACTGATGTTATGTTTCTTACCACAGCAAATGTGCTCCACACAATTCCAGCCCCTCTACGCGATAGAATGGAGGTGCTGGAACTATCTGGCTATACAGAAGATGAAAAGTTTAAGATTGCCACAAAATATCTAATTCCAAGACAGAGAGAGGCAAATGGGCTTAAAACAGACCAGATAAAATTTACACAAAGTTCGATAAAAGAGATCATCTCTGGTTACACTCGTGAAGCTGGTTTGAGAAATCTTGAACGTGAAATTGGCTCAATTTGTCGCGGGGTTGCAAGCAAAATTGCTGAAGAGGAGGTTGATAAGGTAACTATTAATAGAAAAGACCTTCACGAATATTTAGGACCAATTAAAATTATGCCTGAAAATGGGGCAAACATAACGACTGCAGGTGTTGTTGTTGGTCTTGCATGGACACCAGTTGGAGGAGATATTCTATTTGTTGAGGCTGCTGCCATGAAGGGTTCAAAGGGCGGTCTTATATTAACTGGTCAACTTGGAGATGTTATGAAAGAGTCTGCAAGAACTGCAATGAGTTATCTTATTTCACATGCTGATAGCTTTAAGATTGAACCAAACTTTTTTTCTGAACATGAGATTCATATCCACGTTCCAGCAGGTGCAATTCCAAAAGATGGACCATCTGCTGGTGTTACAATGCTAACTGCTTTAACATCTCTTGCAACTGGCAGGGTTGTTAAAAAGAGGCTTGCCATGACAGGTGAGATAACCCTTCGAGGCGATGTTCTGCCTGTTGGTGGTATAAAAGAGAAGATGATTGCAGCAAGCAGAGCTGGCATTAAAAAGGTTATTTTACCAAAGTGGAATGAAAAGGATATGGAGGATATTCCAGCTAATATTAAGGATAGTATGGAGTTTATCTTTGCAGATAAGATGGACGCTGTGATCCGTAACGCATTGGATATAAAAGTGCAAAGCTAATGCAAATACTATTTAAATCAATAATTGATAAATTTCTTGTAGCAAGAACCACCTTAAAACATATAGTTATAACGATTGTTCTTCTTGCCATAACAGGGTGTAGTGCAACTATTTTACCAGAGAGTCAGAGGGAGGCTACATATTCGCCCCCCTCTCCATCAACCTCAACATCTTCAGATTCGCCCTCTTCTTCCACTTCAGATTCGCCATCGTCATCAAGACAGGCAGCCTACACAAAACCCTACAAAATAGACGGTAAATATTATTATCCACTTGCAAGCTCAAGGGGATTTACTCAGCAGGGTATTGCGTCGTGGTATGGGGAGCAGTTTCATGGAAGAAAAACAGCAAACGGCGAGACCTATAATATGTATGGGGTATCTGCTGCACACAAGACTTTACCGCTTGGAACATGGGTAAGAGTTCATAATCTTGAGAACAGCAAAACATTAGATGTTAGGATAAATGATAGAGGTCCCTTTGTAACTGGAAGAGTAATTGATCTCTCATATAAAGCTGCTCAGATACTTGGCGTTGCAAAGCCTGGGGTTGCACGAGTTAAAATTGTTGCGTTAGGAGAGGCATCTGGTTCAGATAATAGAGGTAGAGTCATATATAGACCTGTTGACTATTTTAAAGGTAATTTTACGGTTCAAGTTGGGGCATTTACAGTTAAACGCAATGCTCAGATGGAGAAGATAAGATTTGGAAGAAAATATATAAACTCTCACATAAACGAATACACAGATGCAAGGGGTAAATTTTATCGTGTAAGGGTAGGGCGATTTAGAGACCTTGATGCTGCAGAGCGTTTTAATGAGAAGTTGATAAAGATGGGCGAGGCAAAAGACTCTTTTGTGGTAGCAGAGTAGCTGTAACCTTTCTGTAACTGCTTATGTGATACGAAAAAAATCTAATTAAAGAATATAAGTGTTCTAACATAAGTTGGAGCAGATAGATGGCAGTTATAAAAAAAGTAAAAAGGAGATAGTCAATGGATTTAAACAGGAGAGAATTTTTGCAGGTTACCAGTGCTGCTGCTGCAGGTGTTGCAGTCTCTACACTTGGATTTGACCTGATGCCAGTCAAAGCACATGCACAGATGCTCAAGACAAAGTATGCAAAAGAGACAACCACAATCTGCTGTTATTGTGCTGTTGGTTGCGGTGCAATTGTCCACACAAGCCAAAGAGGCGATGGAAGGGTTATAAACATTGAAGGTGATCCAGATCATGTTATTAACCGCGGTGCATTGTGCCCAAAAGGTAGCTCATTAAAGCAGTTGGTTGAAAATGAGAACCGTCTAACACGCCCAATGTATCGTGCCCCATTTTCTGATAAATGGCAGGCTGTATCATGGGATTGGGCTTTTGAGAAGATAGCTCACAAGATTAAAGAGACAAGAGATGCCACATTTGAGGCTAAAAACGCTAAGGGTCAAGTTGTAAATAGAACCACAGCCATTGCATCTGTTGGCTCTGCTGCAATGGATAATGAGGAGTGCTGGGTATATCAGGCAATGCTGCGTGCTTTGGGGCTTGTCTATGTTGAACATCAGGCTCGTATCTGACACAGTGCAACTGTAGCGGCTCTGGCAGAGTCGTTTGGACGCGGTGCAATGACAAACCACTGGATTGATCTTAAAAACAGTGATTGTATTTTAATTATGGGTAGCAATGCTGCAGAGAATCACCCAATCTCATTTAAATATGTTACAGAGGCAATGCTAAATGGTGCAAAACTTATAAGCGTTGATCCCCGTTTTACAAAAACCTCATCTAAGGCAGATATTTATGCTGCTTTACGCTCTGGAACTGACATCGCTTTTCTTGGCGGTATGATTAAGTATGTTCTTGATAAAGAGCTTTATAATAAAGAATATACTGCTGCTTACACAAATGCATCTTTTATTGTAGGCAAAGATTTTTCATTTAAAGATGGTATATTCTCAGGCTACACCAAAGGTGAGAAGGGGCATCCATCTACTGGAAGTTATGATAAATCTAAATGGGCATTTGAGGTTGATGAAAAGGGTGTTCCTAAAATGGACAAAACCCTTCAAGACCCAAAATGCGTATTTCAGCTTTTAAAGCAGCACTATGATCGTTACACTTTAGAGACGGTCTCCTTAATCACTGGAACGTCAACAGAAGATTTATTAAAGGTTTATGAAGCATACTCAACAACTGGGGCTACTGGAAAGGCTGGAACAATTATGTATGCTATGGGTTGGACACAGCATACAGTTGGAACTCAAATTATCCGCACAATGTCTATTCTTCAGCTTCTTCTTGGCAACATGGGTGTTGCTGGTGGCGGGGTTAATGCTCTTCGCGGTGAGTCAAATGTTCAAGGCTCTACAGATCACGCACTGCTCTGGCACATATTGCCCGGCTATCTTAAAGGTATCAAAGCCTCTCAAGATACGCTCACAGCTTACAACACAAAATGGACACCAAAAAGCTCTGATCCTCTATCAATAAACTGGTGGCAGAACTATCCAAAATACTCTGTAAGTCTTTTAAAATCATTTTTTGGCGAAAAGGCAACAAAAGAGAACGATTTTGGCTACTCATGGCTTCCAAAAGCTGATGATAATGGCAGCTACTCTTGGTCTGATATATTTGATGCAATGTATAAAGATAAGATTAAGGGCTTTTTAGCATGGGGGCAGAATCCTGCCTGTTCAGGTGCAAATTCAAGCAAAACAAGAAAAGCTCTTGAAAAACTTGATTGGATGGTCAATGTCAACCTTTTTGATAACGAGACTGGCTCATTCTGGCATGGACCGGGGGTTGATCCATCTAAGGTAAAGACTGAGGTTTTCATGCTTCCAGCAGCAGTTTCTGTTGAAAAAGAGGGGAGTATCATCAACTCTGGTCGCTGGATGCAGTGGCGTTATCAAGGTCCAAAACCTATGGGTGACAGCCGTCCAGATGGTGATATTATATTTGAGCTTTTCCATACAATAAAAGAGCTTTATCATAAAGATGCCTCAAATGGTAAAGCCAATAAAAAGGATAAAAAGAACAAAGCTAAGGGCGGAGTATTTCCAGAGCCTATTTTAAATCTTAAGTGGGATTACGAGACTAGTGGAGTTTACGATGCACACAAAGTGGCTAAACAGATTAACGGCTATTTTATTAAAGATGTAACTATAAAGGATAAGGGGTATAAAGCAGGGACTCTTGTGCCCAACTTCACCATGCTGCAAGATGATGGTTCAACATCTTCTGGATGTTGGATTTATTGCGGAAGCTACACAGAAGAGGGCAATATGTCTGCAAGAAGAGATACTCAAGATGCTCCAAACAATATTGGACTCTATCCCAAATTTGCATGGGCTTGGCCCCTTAACCGCCGTATTATCTACAATCGTGCTTCGGTTAATCCAAAAGGTGAGCCATGGAATAAAGATAAATGGGTTGTTAAATTTGCTGGTGAGCAAAAAGATGGTAAATGGACGACCAATAAATGGGAAGGAGATGTTCCAGATGGTGGTGCATTCCCGCTTGAGAACCCTGATGGAACAAAGCGTGATGATGGCAAAAATCCATTTATCATGCAAAAAGATGGATATGGTCAGATTTATGGTCCAGGTCTTGCTGATGGACCGTTCCCAGAGCACTATGAGCCTTTGGAGTGTCCAGTTGAGAAGAACTATCTAAGTGGACAGCTTGTCAATCCAACAGCAATTGTCTATTCAACTGACGAAGATAGCCACGCAACTTGCGATCCAAGATTTCCATTTGTTGGCACAACTTACCGAGTTTGTGAGCATTGGCAGACTGGCTTGATGACACGTCCTCAAGCGTGGCTCATGGAGCTTCAGCCTCAGATGTTTGTGGAGATGAGTGAAGAGCTTGCTGCCTTACGTGGTATTAAAAATGGTGAGAGGGTAAAGGTTAGCAGTGTAAGGGCTGCAGTTGAGTGCACAGCCATTGTTACCAAAAGATTTAAGCCATTTAAGGTGGGCGGTGGTGTGGTTCATCAGGTTGGTGTTCCTTGGCATTTTGGCTGGAGATGGCCAGAGAGCAGGGCTGAAGAGAGTGCAAACCTCTTAACCTCTTCTGCTGGGGATCCAAATACCCGTATTCCTGAAACTAAAGCATTTATGGTCAATGTAACCAAACTATAAAGGAGGTGATCGGCATGGAAAAGTCGTTTTTTATTGATACAACTATCTGCACAGGTTGCAGAGGATGTCAGGTAGCGTGTAAGCAGTGGCATGATCTGCCTGCTGAAAGCACAAAAAATTTAGGAACATTCCAGAATCCGCCCGATCTCTCTTTTGTTACCTATAAACTGGTAAGAATGAAAGAGGAGGTTATTGATAATAAGCTCAACTGGCTCTTTTTTCCAGATCAGTGTCGCCATTGCACTGATGCACCATGTCTGCAAGTTGCTGAAAATACAAAGGCAATTTATCGCGATGCAGATACTGGAGCTATTATTTACACAATAGCAACTAAAGAGTTAGATGCAGATGCAATTATTGACTCTTGCCCATACAACATTCCAAGAAAGGGCGAAGATGGGACTATCTCAAAATGCGATATGTGCAATGATCGTGTTCACAATGGTCTTAAACCTGCGTGTGTAACCACCTGCCCAACTGGCACCATGAATTTTGGCGATCGCCAAGAGATGCTTGATATGGCAAACAAAAGACTTGCTGAGGTAAAGGCAAAATATCCAAATGCTGCTCTTCTCAATCCTGATGATGTAAATGTAATTTATCTTGTTGCCCATGACCCTAAACTCTATTATGAATACTCTGTTGCTTCACACAGTAAAGTAGAAAAGGGAATAAGCCGTAAAGTTGCATTACGCAAGATGATGGGACCTTTTGCATCTCTTATGCGAGCTTAACTTTTGTAGGGTTGGGTAGATTTAGATTGGATATTTAGAGTGCTATTTTATCTCTAAATTTTAAAATTTGAGTTTCAAACTTAAAGGGCACGTTGTATAGTGCCCTTTATTTATTTTTTAACTCTTACGCTGTTTAACTATTTTAAAGGGTAATGGAGATTTTATGAGCATGTATAGAACCACATTGGAGCAGATAGAAAAGAGAGCCTCTTTGCTAAAAAAGCTAAGACCAGCTTATGAGGAGATTATTGATTTTTATTCAGCAATCTTTACTGCTCAAGAGGCGAGCAAATTAGAGCTTGATCTTGAGCCAATTATAATTGATCCAAATGTTATAAAAATAAAGGTTGAGAGTGGTATGCCTTTAATTTCCCCATACCAGTTTACGATTGACTTTAAACATGCAAAGGAGCTTTTTTTAAAATTGTGCAAAATAGCAGAGGGAAAAGCCCCAAAACTCAAGATTGATGCAGAAAATATCATCTCTGCATTATCAAAAAATAGCTTGGATTTGGACAAAATTTTTAGAACTACAATTGAAAAAGAGCAAAAATATCTCAAAGAGGTTGGCTCACTTTTAAATTTAAATGAAGATGCTCTAAACTTTTTTGCACTTGCTGCCGTTGCCCCCTCAATTCAAACTTGTTCTGTTCAATTAAGCCACTATATTAATCCCAATAGCCCGTCAGATTCGCTATCTGCAAAATCTTTATCTTCAAATGGTAATTTAGAGGTTGTATGGAAGCATGGATATTGCCCAATCTGCGGCAGCCCTCCTCAGCTTGGATTTTTTAGCCAAGATGGAGAAAAACACCTTGTTTGTAGTTTGTGTATGCACTTTTGGAAAGTATCACGAATGGGGTGCTCTTTGTGTCAAAATCAAGATAAGGAAAAACATCAATATTTTTTCAATGAGGAGGAAAAAGAGTATCGAGTTTATCTTTGCAGCAGTTGTGGAAAGTATCTAAAATTTGTCGATTTAAGAGAGCTTGCAAGAGATTTTTATCCACCAATAGAGCAGCTTTGTACACTTCATTTAGATATGCAGGCAACAGAGCAGGGCTATTCAAGTGCTGTTTAAACCATAAAATTTAGCTATTTTTATTAAGGGGTTTATTATGCGTTATAAGATAGATATATCTTTAATAATAGTTACACTAATTTTTGCTTTATCTTTTATACTATCTTTTACTATTAAAGATTTAGATGCCCAGCAAAACCAAAAATCAAACAATGTTGTTGGAGATGGTTTGATAGGGGCAAATTTGCAACTTCCTGATAATGACTCTTATAAGTCATATTTAAAAGTAGCGGGCAAGAAGAGCTTTACCATCTCTGATATTGCAGCAGATATTGTGATTGTTCAAATTTTTAGCATGTATTGCCCACACTGCCAAAAAGATGCCCCAAACATGAACTCATTTTTTAACCTTCTTAAAAATAGTGAATCTTATAAAGATAGGATTAAGCTGATAGGGATTGGTGCTGGAAACTCCTCTTTTGAGGTCGATTTTTTTCGTAAAACATACCTTGTTGAGTTTCCACTTTTAGATGATCAAGATTTTAAGATTCACAAACTTTTAGGTGAGGTAAGAACTCCCTATTTTATTGGATTTAAAAGGCTCAAAGATGGCTCTTTAAAGATATTTTTATCAGAGGCTGGCGGAGATAGAGAGCCAAAAGCATTTCTTGATCAGATCATAAAACAGCTTTAAATTTAAGGAGAACTTCCACCATGAAAGATATTATAAATCTCTCTATTTTAACTATGCTTTTGACTCTTTTTAATGTTGCATTTATGCCATCACTTTCCTATTCTCTATCTGATATTTATGAAGATAAAATCTATGAGGTAGGTGAGTTAAAACCAACTGATAGCCAGCTTAAAGTTAAAGTTGGCGATATTGCCCCTGATTTTACGCTCAAATCTATATCTGGTAAAAATATAACTTTAAGCCAATTTAGAGATAAATCTAATGTTATGCTCACGTTTATTCCAGCAGCATGGACACCAGTTTGCTCTGATCAGTGGCCCGGTTACAACATTGCAAGATCGCTTTTTGAAGAGAACGAGACGGTTATTCTTGGGATTAGCATAGATAATCTTCCTACGCTTTTTGCGTGGACTCGTCAGATGGGTGATTTGTGGTTTGAGGTGCTCTCTGATTTTTGGACTCATGGCAAAGTTGCTGATAGTTACGGTATATTGCGTGGGGACGGAGTTGCAGAGAGGGCGATTTTTCTTATTGATAAAAAGGGGGTTTTAAGGTTTATCCATGTAGCTGATATAAATACTCGCCCTGATCTTGGGAAGATTGTAAAGGCTATGCAGGAGATAAAGTAGGAATCAGATGAATAAAGCATACGGATTAGCACTACTTACAGTTCTATTTTGGTCAACATCAGCAACTGCATTTAAACTATCTCTTAGATATTTAGATATTTTTCAGCTCCTTTTTTACGCAAGTTTAGTCTCAACATTTGTAATTGGTGCTATTTTGGGGATTCAAGGAAGATTTAATCAGATATTTTTGCTTGAGAAAAAAGATTATATCAACTCGTTTTTGCTTGGATTTTTGAACCCTTTTATCTACTATCTAATGATATTTAAGGCGTATGATCTACTGCCAGCCCAGATTGCTCAATCTGTAAATTACACTTGGGCAATAATGCTCACACTTTTATCTGTTCCACTTTTAAAGCACCCTTTTAGCAAAATTGATTTTATTGCAATGATAATCTGCTATACTGGTGCTGTAATTGTCTCTACTCAAGGCAATCTATCCGGGTTTAAGAGCCTTAGTGTTAGCGGTCTTGTTTTAGCATTTGCCAGCACTGTTATTTGGGCAAGCTACTGGATTTTAAATGTTCGTATGCCTCGTGAGCCTATTATTGGGCTGTTTTTGAACTTTTTATTTAGCCTGCCTTTAACTTTGCTCTTTTGCCTATTTTTTTCAAATATAGCTGATATATCGATAGAAGGGCTTGCTGGCGCTGCTTGGGTGGGTTGTTTTGAGTTTGGTTTTACCTTTGTGATATGGCTAACAGCCCTTAAACTTAGCAATAACACAGGTAAAATTGTCAACCTTATCTTTCTAACACCATTTATATCGCTAATATTTATAAGATTTTTTTTAAATGAGACTGTATTTATATCAACATTTATTGGGCTTGCATTTATTGTATCTGGACTATTGCTACAAAAATCAGCAAGTTAAAATTATATAATAAAAAAAGGGGGATAGAATGAGTAAATACGAAAATATTTTTGAGGGTGATTACAACCCTTTTGATGCGTTGGCTACTCTTTTGACCAACGAAAAGGAGCGTGTTCAAAAGGCTATTAAAACTCGTGGGCACTTTAACCCAGTTGATTTGAGCAAAAAACGTCCTCTAACAATTGGTTTTGCCCCAGGCGATGGCATAGGTCCAATTGTGGCAAAAGCTGCACGGACAGTTCTTGAGAGGCTGCTTGCAAAAGAGATTGCAAATGGCGAGATTACAGTTATTGAGATTCCAGATTTAACAATTGAAAAGAGGTTGGAGCTTGATGTTGTTGCCCCCAAAACCTCAATTGATGCAATTGATAAGTGCGATGTGATATTAAAGATGCCTCTTGAGACTCCAGATAGCTCAAAATATCCTAATGTGCCAAGTGCAAATGTCTGGATGAGGCAGTATATGGACCTTTTTGCATGTCAACGGGGAATTAAAAATCAAGATTTAGGGATAGATTTTACCATTTTTAGATGCAACCTTGGCACACCATATCAAGATGCTAAGTCTGCTGGCGTATCTCTTCTTAATGGTCAAGAGGAGTATGCTATCTGTTTTTGGCCCCAAGCAAGAATTGATATTGAGAGGCTAACTCATTTGGCTTGTCTCCATGCAAAATCAAGTGGCTCTAATGCAGTTGTTCTAAATTTTAAAGATAATGTTATAAAACCAGATGCTGCAGCTCTAAATTGGGCAAAAAAATATATTGATGCAAATTTTCCTGAAATTGATTATCTTGCAGTCAAGCCTGATGATTTTTCATACACTGTTACACAGCCATCAAAGCTTAGTTCAATGCGAGGCGAAAAGAGCGGTAAAGAGTTTAAATTGACCACAGTTGTCTGCAACAATATTGTTGGAGATATGGCAGGAGATGAGGCTGGAATGTATGTTGGTGGAATTGGTGGAGTTGGGTCTGCTAATATCTCATTTTCTCAAGGAATGTTTGAGGCTGGTGGCGGCACTGGAACAAGAATGATGCTCGAAAATAGAGGACATTTTGCATCGCCTGTTGCAGTTGTTAAAGCTACTGGAGAACTACTTGAATTCATTGGCTACTCTAAACTTAAAGATGACGTTTTTGCTGCTGTTGATGCACTTACTAAAGAAAATCTTGTTCCAAATGGCGGTAAAAATGGGGTAACCTGTGATCAGGCAACAGAGTCTCTTCTAAAAAAGATAAAAGCAGCTTAAAACTGCTTTATTAACGAATTTGATTAACGCATTTGATAGATTAAATTTTAAGGGGGATTAAATATGGGTGAATTTTTGATAGTCTATTCATCAAGAACAGGTGAGACAAAAAAAATAGCAGAACTTATTGCCGAAGGTATAAGAATTGGAGGGCATGGGGCAACCCTTAAAAGTGCTACTGATATAAAGAGCGAAGATGATTTAAAGGGTTTTAATGGATACCTTTTTGGCTCTGCTACCTATCATGGAGATATGGTAAGCTCTATGAAGCAGCTACTATTTATAGCAGAGAGGGCAAATCTTGAAAATCTTCCAGGCGGTTCATTTGGTGCATTTGGCTGGAGTGGGGAGGCACCCCAAAGGATTTTTGACACCATGAAAAATATCTACAAGATGAAAATGGTTGGCTCTCCTTTGACGCTAAAGGCAAGCTGGCTTGAAGGTGGAATTGTAATGGCTCAAGATTACGGCAAAGCCATTGCAAAGATGCTTAATTAGCCCAAGAAACAGATTTGACAACTTTCAAAAAGTTGTCAAATCTAAATGGTTTCAGTTGTTAATACTCACACCGTTAATACGGATTTATTTTACTTAATTACTGAACTTATAATCTTGTTGAGGGCACTTTCAACCACACTTCTTATTTCATCAAGTCTATTTTGTGTTGCAGCTTCAAACCTTAACACCAATGCAGGTTGCGTGTTTGAGGCTCTAACAAGTCCCCACCCACCGTCAAATAAAGCTCTCATTCCGTCAATATCAATCACCTTGTGCGTTTTTTTAAATTTATCTGTAATCTTTTTGACCACATCAAATTTGATCTCATCAGCACAATCTACCCGTATTTCTGGTGTTGTAAATGTTTGGGGTAAATCTGCAATCAATTCAGATAGTTGCCCGCCACTGTTTGCAATAATTTCAAGCAGTCTGCATGTGGCATAAAGTGCATCATCATAACCTAAATAACGGTCTTTAAAAAATATGTGTCCGCTCATCTCGCCAGCAAGCTCTGCATTTTCCTCTTTCATCTTCTGTTTTATCAAAGAGTGACCAGTCTTCCACATAACTGCCCTTCCGCCGTGCTTTTCAATGTCATTATACATGGTCATTGAACATTTAACCTCTGATATAAATGTTGCCCCCGGCTTTCTTGATAAAATCTCCCTTGCAAAGATCACCATAAGCTGATCTCCGTAAATAATTTCACCCTTTTCATCAACAATACCTATTCTGTCAGCATCTCCGTCATACCCTACACCAAGATCAAGTTTTTTCTCTCGTACAAGAGCAATCAGCTCCAGCATGTTCTTCTTTACAGTTGGATCAGCCGGGTGGTTAGGAAATGTGCCGTCCATGTCGCAGTATAGTTCATGCACCTCACAGCCAAGTGCTTTTAATACTGGAATGGCTGTAATTGCTCCAGTTCCATTGCCAGCATCTACGCCAACTCTTATTTGTTTTGTTACATCTATATTGTTAAGAATATATTTTATGTATGGTTCAGTTACATCTAAAGATAATACAGCCCCATCTCCTGAGAGATAAGAATTTGAATCAATTAGCTTTCTGATATTTTGAAGCCCCGAGCTATGTATGGAGTCAAATCCGCTCATTAACTTAAATCCATTATATTCAGATGGATTGTGACTTGCTGTAACCATTGCTCCACCTTGTGTTTTAAAGTGGTGGATAGAAAAATAGAGCACTGGCGTAGGGCAGATGCCAATATCAATTACATCACAACCAGTTGATATAATTCCATCAATAAATGATTTAGTATACTCATCAGAGGTGAGCCTGCAATCTCTTCCTACAGTTACAACCATCTTTTTATCAGCTATTTTTTGCTCTTTATTGAGCATAGTGCCATAAGCTTTGCCAATGTTTACAGCATCTTGGCTGGTAAAATCCTTACCTGCAACACCTCTTATATCATACTCCCTAAATATTACTGGGTTCATAAAAATCTCCTTTACTTTGAACAGGTTAGTTAAAATCTAAAAATTTCATTGGGTGATTTCTCATTTAATATGTTTTCATAAATTAAAAATCAATAACAAACCACATAGTTGCCAATATAGTTATTGAAGGCAAAATATGTGCACAGGTGAGAAAATTTCGTAATTTTTTATGTTTTATTTAAAAGTAAGGGGCTTATTGCCCATATTTATCCACTATTTTCAATCTTGGCACATCTATTGCTGTATATCAATTATCGCAAATTGGCAATGACAATAGTAAAATTTAACAGTCAAAACTGTTACAAAACATAAACAGATAAATATTTAAGGTGAGTAAGATGGCACTATTAGTAAATCCTGGGTTACAGCTTAAAAATAGTAAAAATATGCAAAGGTTGAATGGCAACAGAAGAGTGCTTGAGATTAATGCCATTGAAAAAAATAAGATTGGTTCAGAGCCTCAATCTTTTACAAACAACACCATTTCAGAGAAGAACGCAACTAAAACAAATAAGTTTGTGGCTATGCTATGTATAGCAATTGTTGTAGCTGCTATTTATCAAGGTGTTATACACGGTGCAACAATTGCAAGTTTCCTTAGAGGCACTCCAATAGGTAGCATCTTTCTTTATGCTTCTGCAGCTCTTATGTCTTTTGCATTTATAGAGCTTATTTGGAGAGCTGTTCTGGTTCTTATGTATAAACCTATTGCTGGTTGCGAAGATGATCTTCTTCCTGGTTGCACAGTTATAGTTCCTGCTTACAATGAGGGAAAACAGGTTTTTGTAACTCTTCAAAGTCTTGCGGCAAGCGATTATCCTAAAGATAAACTTAAACTTATTGCTGTTGATGATGGTAGTGTTGATGATACTTGGGAGTGGATTAAAAAGGCTAAAGAGCTTCTTGGTGACAGTGTAATTACCATAAAACAACCTTGCAATAAAGGCAAACGACACGCTCTTTATGAAGGGTTTAAGCAGAGTGAAGGTGAGGTGTTAGTAACTGTTGACAGCGACTCAACGGTTGATGCAGATACTCTTAGGAATCTTGTCTCACCTTTTGTTGTTGATAAAAATGTTGGTGCTGTTGCTGGTAATGTTCGTGTTCTTAACATGGATAAGGGAATTATTCCAAAAATGTTGGACGTAGTATTTGTTTATAGTTTTGACTTTATCCGTGCAAGCCATAGTATGGTAAAAGCTGTTATGTGTACACCGGGTGCTTTATCTGCTTATCGTAAAGATATTGTTATGTCTATACTTGATGAATGGCTACATCAGAAATTTTGCGGTCAGCCTGCAAATATTGGTGAAGACCGTGCCATGACAAACTTAATCCTTAGAGAAGGATACCATGTTCTTTTTCAGCAAAACGCAAAAGTTTACACTGAAGTTCCAGTTAAGTACACAAATCTTTCAAAGATGTATCTTAGATGGGCAAGAAGCAATGTTCGTGAAACTATTGCCATGACACGCTTTATATTTAAACCTTTCCGCGAAGGGTCAAAACTTGGTGCAAGAATCAATCTTATCTCAGGGTGGATTGCAATCACAAAAGCTCAGATATTGCTTGTAATCACATGGGGGTTGATTATTTTACACCCAATGACCTTTGGAGTTAATGCGATAATTGGCGTGCTTATCTCTTCAAGTTTAGCAGCAATAATTTACGCATGGAAGTTTGGCTCTTTATCGTCTTTATGGTCATTTTTTTATGGATTTTACTTCTTTGTTGCACTATCTTGGATACGCCCCTATGCACTTATAACTCCTCACAAAGCTGGGTGGCTGACACGTCAAATTAAGTCAAAACCATCATCAGTAGTTGAGGTAAATAGTGTGGCTGCTGCTTAAATTTAATTGTCTTTAGAAATTAAAATTTTAAGTTATACAAAAATCCCCTTATCTTATAGTATTAAGATTAAGGGGATTTTTTTATCTCCTTTTCTTGACATAATGAAAAAAGGTCTGTAAATAATTTTCATTACTATGTTGTCTTTCCTGCTGCGTCTCTTTCCAGTAAAGCGTATAGTTTAGTCATCTGCAAAAGATTCCCTTTTAAAATACCTTATATCGCCACACTATCTAAAAATCCTTTTTAATCGTTTGGAAATCTATCCTTTTGGCAAACTGCTTAATAAAAATCTAAAAAAATCTGTTTTTAAAATAACTAAATATTTTAACGTAAAAACACAAATAATTAATGGGGTATTTTCATGATGAATCTTGAAAAGCTGCAAAGAATGAAGATTAGCGAGCTTACTGAGCTTGCTAAGAAATATAAAATCAAAGGGATAGGCGGAGTTAAAAAGCAGGAGTTGATTTTTGCCATACTTCAGGCAGCCATTGAGGAGAGTGGACAGATTTATGGTGAAGGTACCCTTGAGATTCTGCCCGATGGTTTTGGTTTTTTAAGGGCACCTGATTATAACTACCTTCCTGGTCCTGATGATATTTATGTATCTCCATCTCAAATACGTAGATTTAACCTAAAGACTGGTGATACAATCTCTGGTTTAGTTAGGCAGCCAAAAGATTCAGAGCGATACTTTGCACTTTTAAAGGTTGAGGCTGTTAATTTTAACAATCCAGAGCTTGCTGCTGAAACTATCCTATTTGATAATCTCACCCCCCTTTATCCTGAACGTAAGATGAATCTTGAATCTTCAAGCGACAACTACCCAATGAGAATAATTGATCTTATGTCCCCAATTGGATTTGGGCAACGTGGTTTGATTGTTTCGCCTCCAAGATCGGGCAAGACTATGCTTCTTAAAAATATTGCAAATAGCATGATAGCTGCTCACGATCACATTATTCCCATGATACTTCTTATTGATGAGCGTCCAGAAGAGGTTACAGATATGTCTCGTTCTGTTAAGGCTGAAGTTATAAGCTCCACATTTGATGAGCCATCTGAAAGGCATGTTCAGGTTGCAGAGATGGTTCTTGAAAAGGCAAAAAGAATTGTTGAGCAGGGCAATGATGTTGTAATTTTGCTTGATAGCATTACTCGCCTTGCAAGGGCGTATAACGCTGTTATGCCCCCTTCTGGTAAAATTTTGTCTGGTGGTGTTGACTCTAATGCTCTTGATAGACCTAAACGCTTTTTTGGTGCTGCAAGAAATATTGAAGATGGGGGAAGCCTTACAATTATTGCAACTGCTCTTGTTGACACTGGTAGTCGTATGGACGAGGTTATTTTTGAGGAGTTTAAAGGAACAGGTAATATGGAGCTTGTTCTTGATAGAAAACTTGCTGACAGAAGAATTTTTCCAGCTATTAATATTAACAAATCAGGCACCAGAAAAGAGGAGTTGCTGCTTGAGCCTCAGATTTTAAACCGCGTTTGGATACTCAGAAAACTTCTTTCAAGTTTAAATACTGTTGATAGCATGACATTTTTACTTGAAAAAATGCAGGGAACATCAGATAATAAAGAGTTTCTTGATTCAATGAACTCTTAAAATAGTTTTTTTGAATTAATTTAATGATGGTTTAATTTATTCATAATTTTTGTGATAAATCTTTTAAAAATAAGGAGTTTAAGTGTGTTATGAAAAAAGATATTCATCCTGATTACAAAACAACAACAGCCTCTTGTGCTTGCGGTAATGTATTAGAGGTTGGTTCTACAAAAGAGAATATCAAAGTTGAGATTTGCTCTAAATGCCATCCGTTTTTCACAGGTAAACAAAAACTTGTTGACACTGCTGGAAGAGTTGATCGTTTCAGAAAAAAATATGCTGCTTTTAATGCTTTAGCTTCGCAAAAAAAATAGGCGTGCTATTAAAATTTGGAAGAGGGAATCGAGTGTTTTTTTAAAGCACTGTTTCCCTTTTTTAAATTTTTACAATGGAAAAAACTATAGAGTATTAAAATTATGATAGATAAACTACATGGAATTGAAGAGCGTTTTATCAAACTTGAGCAACTTTTAGGTGATCCTGCTGTTATCTCTGATCAGGTAAAATATCAAAAATATCTTAAAGAGCATGGCGAGCTTAGTAAACTTGTAGCCTCGTTTAGAGATTATAAGTCAATTTTATCTGAAATTGCAGGTACAAAGGAGCTTTTAAAAGACCCTGATTCTGATATTCGAGAGATGGCAAATGATGAGCTTCATTTGCTTGAGCAAAACAAAGAGAAACTTGAGTCAGAGCTTCAACTGCTCTTAATGCCAAAAGACCCTCGTGATGAAAAGAATGTAATATTAGAGATAAGGGCTGGTACTGGTGGGGAGGAGGCAGGGCTTTTTGCTGCTGATCTATTTAGGATGTACTCAAGGTATGCTGAATCAAAAAATTGGAGTGTTGAGATTATTGATGCGAACGAATCTTCTACTGGTGGCTTTAAAGAGGTTGTCTCTATGATTCGTGGCAAGGGGGCATTTAATAGCTTTAAGTATGAGAGCGGCATACATCGAGTTCAAAGAGTGCCAGAAACAGAGGCTCAGGGCAGGGTGCACACTTCAGCAGTAACTGTTGCTGTTCTTCCAGAGGCTGAAGATGTTGAGCTTGAGTTAAATCCTGCTGATTTAAAGGTTGATGTTTTTCGCTCATCAGGTCCTGGAGGGCAGTCTGTCAATACAACTGACTCAGCAGTTCGAGTTACCCATATTCCAACTGGCATTGTTGCAACCTGTCAAGATCAAAAATCTCAGATAAAAAATAGGATACAGGCAACTAAAGTTTTAAAAGCTCGTATTCTTGATGCAATGGTCAGAGAACAAGAGGAGAAAAGGGCGAGTCAGCGTAAAGATCAGGTTGGCTCTGGCGATAGAAGCGGTCGCATTAGAACATACAATTTCCCACAAGGACGCATGACTGATCACAGAATTGGACTTACACTCTATCGCCTTGAGAGCATTATGGCTGGTGATATTCAAGAGATTGTTGATGAGCTAAAGACCTATTATCAGGCTTTGGCACTCAAAGAGGCTCAATAATAGCTCTAAAAAAAGCTTATCTTAAAAAATATGCAATCTGATAAAAACCTACCAGAAACTTGGACAATTCTTAAAATACTCTCATGGACAGAGGGGTATTTTAAGTCATTTGGTATTGATAGCCCAAGATTGACTGCTGAGATTCTTCTCTGTTATGCCTTAAATATTCGCAGACTTGATCTCTATCTTCAATTTGATCGCCCATTAAATAAAGATGAGCTTGCTAAATATAGAGATTTGATTAAAAGGCGGGTAAAGCGTGAACCAGTAGCTTACATTACAGGTCAAAAAGGATTTTGGGATTCACAGCTTATTGTAAATCCTGATGTTTTGATTCCAAGAGCAGATACAGAGAGACTTGTTGAGTATGCACTTGATGAGATCAGCAAAAAAAAGATAGATTCAGACTCTAAAATTAAGGTGCTTGAGCTTGGAGTAGGCTCTGGAGCTATTGCTATTTCACTTTCAAAGGCAAATAGCGATGCGATATTTTTTGCAACTGACATATCGCCTAAAGCTATTATGGTTGCAAGGCAAAATAGCCTTAACTGCTCTGTTGATATTTTTTTTCTTGTTGGCTCATGGTTTGAGCCTATCAAACTTGGAGTAAAATTTGACATCATTATCTCAAATCCCCCCTACATACCTACCAATGATATTCAATCTCTTGAAAAAGATGTGCGTGAATATGAACCGCTGTTGGCATTAGATGGCGGAGATGATGGACTTTGCTCTTTAAGGCATATTATGCAATCTGCTCCTGATTACCTTAAGCCAAATGGTCTGCTTATTATGGAGATGGGATTTGATCAACGCCAGATGGTTGAAGATGAGGCATTGAAAAGCAATCAGTATAAAGCTCCTTTTTTTATTAAAGATTATGCGGGGCACTATCGGGTGGTCTCTTTAACAATGGCTACTTAAAAAATATAGAATGTAGATTGAAATACAATATTATAAAAATAGAACCAGAATTGAGGCTGTAGATAGAAAAAATAAAAAGAATTGAAAAAAAAAACAAAATTTGATAGATAAATTAAGATTTTTTGTTTGCGATGATCTATTATCTAATAACTATTGAATAACGATAATAATCTCTCACACTCTCTGATTTGGTATTAGGTGCCTTTTTTAAGGTTGATACTAAAAAAGAGGAGAGTGGCGGTTAAAACCTTTAATTAATTTTATGGAGAAAAAAATGGCATACGTATCAATGAGACAACTTCTTGAGGCTGGAGTACATTTTGGTCATCAGACCAGACGTTGGAACCCTAAAATGAAAAAGTATATTTTTGGGGCAAGAAATGGCATCTATATTGTTGATCTTCAACAGACCGTCAAGATGTTTAGAGATGCTTACGATTTTATTACAGATGTGGCATCTCAAGGCAAGAGCATTCTGTTTGTTGGGACAAAAAAACAGGCAAGAGAGTCTATATATGAAGAGGCAAACCGTGCACAGACTTTTTATGTTCAAAATAGATGGCTTGGCGGAATGTTGACAAATTTTCAGACAATTAAGAAGAACATCAGCAGATTTGAGTATCTAAATACTATTGAAAATGATGGAACAATTGAAGATTATCCTAAAAAAGAGCGGGCACAGATGCTAAAAGAGAAGGAGAAACTTGAATTGACTATTGGCGGAATTAGCAAAATGAAGAGTCTTCCTGGTGCTATTTTCATTATTGATCCTAAGAACGAGGCAATTGCAGTTACAGAAGGTAAAAGACTTGGGATTCCCATTGTTGCTGTTGTAGATACAAACTGCGATCCTGACGATATTGACTATGTAATTCCTGGCAATGATGATGCTATTCGATCTATTCGTCTATTTACGTCAAAAATTGCTGATGCCTATATTGAGGGCAGAGAGAGGTATGAGGAGAGACGTCAGGCAAGTTCAGATAAAAATGAGCTTGTTGAAGAGGATGCAAAGCCTGAATACATTGATGATAGTGTTGCAGATAGAATGTTGATTGCTGATGGCTCTGATGGTCCTGTGGTAGAAAAAATTAGAAGAAAAACAGCCGGAAGATAAGATTTTTCGGTTTTAAATATATTTGAAGGAGAGATTTAAAATGGCTGAAATTACAGCAGCAATGGTTAAAGAGTTAAGAGAGCAGACAGGCTCTGGTATGATGGATTGCAAAAAAGCATTGGCAGAGACAAACGGTGATCTTGAAAAGGCTTTGGATTTTTTAAGAAAAAAAGGGCTTGCTAAGGCTCAAAAGAGAGCTGGAAGGGCAACATCAGAGGGTATCATCTACTCATATATCCATGCAGGTGCAAAACTTGGAGTTATGGTTGAGATAAATTGCGAATCTGATTTTGTTGCAAAGACAGCAGATTTTCAGGAGTTTGCAAAAAATGTTGCGATGCACATTGCAGCATCTAATCCACGAGGATTAAATCCAGAAGAGATTCCCCAATCTGTAATTGAGCGTGAGCGAGAAATTTACAGAGCACAGTGCATTGAGCAGGGTAAACCAGAGGCAATGATAGATAAGATTGTTGATGGGCAGGTTCAAAAATTTTATAAAGAGTCCTGTTTGCTTAGTCAGCAGTATATCAAAGACCCAAAAAAGACAGTTGCTGAGATGACAACTGAAGCCATTGGAAAGATTGGGGAGAATATCACCATAAAGAGATTTGTCCGTTTTCAAGTAGGCGAACAATAGAGTTTAAATATCAAGGAGATAGATAGCTGTGGAGATCGCAGATTCAAATCTTAAACCAGAGTTTGAGAGGGTTCTTATTAAGTTAAGCGGTGAGGCACTTATGGGTGATCAAAAATTTGGCATAAAGCCAGAGATGATCAGCTATGTTGCTGAGGAGATTGCCCAAATTCATGCCTTTGGATTGCAGGTCTCCATGGTTGTTGGTGGTGGTAATATTTTTCGAGGTGTGGCTGGAAGCTCTGCTGGAATGGATAGAGCTTCAGCAGATTATATGGGAATGCTCGCAACTGTTATAAATTCGCTTGCACTCTCTGATGCTCTTGAAAAGCATGGTGTTCCGACACGCGTTCAATCTGCAATTGAGATGAATAAGGTTGCAGAGCCTTTTATTAGAAGACGTGCAGTAAGACATCTTGAAAAGGGTAGGGTGGTTATCTTTGCTGCTGGCACAGGCAACCCCTATTTTACCACAGATACAGCAGCAGTTCTAAGGGCTAAAGAGATGAATTCTCAGATTCTCTTTAAAGCCACAAAAGTAAATGGAGTCTATGATAAAGACCCTGTAATTTATAAAGATGCTGTTTTTATAAAGAAAATTTCATATATGAAAGTTCTTGAGCAGCATCTTCATATTATGGATATGACGGCAATATCTCTTGCTATGGATAATGATCTGCCTTTGCAGATATTTGATCTAAATCAACGTGGTAATATTTTGGCTGCTGTATGTGGCAAAGATATTGGAACCAGAATATACAACGATTAGGAGAGTAGTTTTATGGTAAAGGAAGTTATTCAGGATGCAAAAGAGAAGATGGAGAAATCTCTTAAAAATCTTGAAAAAGAGATGACTCGAGTTCGCACTGGTAGAGCCTCTGCCTCTCTTCTTGATGGGGTAAAGGTCGATTATTATGGCACATTAACCCCATTGAGCCAGATGGCATCTATTGCTGTTCCTGAAAGCAGGCTTATTACTGTTCAACCTTGGGACGTCAGTGCTATCAAAGAGGTTGAAAAGGGTATTTTAAAGGCTAATCTTGGATTGACCCCATCAAGTGATGGAAAGATTGTTAGAATATCTATTCCACCGCTTACTGAGGTCAGAAGAAAAGAGATCGCAAAGAGTGCTCATCAGACTTGCGAGGAGTGTAAGGTTGCTGTTAGAAATATCAGAAGAGATGCAAACGACACACTAAAATCTCTTCAAAAAGATAGCACTATTTCAGAAGATGAGAACTTTAAGGGGCAAAAACAGATCCAAGAGATGACTGATCAGTATATAGCTAAAATTGATAAAATCTACTCCGCTAAAGAGAAAGAGATTCTTGAAGTCTGATAGATGTCAGCATTATGGAGTTGACCCATCTAAGCTACCTCGTCATGTTGCAATTATTATGGACGGTAATGGAAGATGGGCAAAAAAGCGGTTGATGAATCGTGTAAATGGGCATGAAAAAGGCTCCGAGACTGTTCGCTTAATCGTAACCTTGTGTAGAGAGCTTGGTATTGAGGTACTCACCCTTTACGCATTTTCAACTGAAAATTGGTCAAGACCGCAAGCTGAAGTTGATGCTCTGATGGGGCTGTTAAAAAGATTCATTGTATCAGAAAGAGAGAGCCTTAAAGATCAAGGAATACGCTTAAGTGCTATAGGGCAAAAAAAGAGGCTCCCCTTAGATGTTCGTCAAGAGTTTGATACAACAGTTGCATACACAGCGAGCAATCAAGGCATGTGTCTAAATCTTGCCTTAAGTTATGGAGGTAGAGAGGAGATTGCTTATGCTGTTCGGAAAATAGCCTTAAAGGTAAAAAGCAGAAAACTCTCACCTGAAAATATAACTGAAAAGAGTGTTGCAGATTATCTATACACAAGCAATATTCCTGATCCTGATATGATTATAAGAACAGGTGGAGAGATGAGACTTAGTAACTTTCTTCTCTGGCAATCTGCCTATTCAGAACTTTTTTTTACTCAAACACTGTGGCCCGACTTTACCGAACAGGAGTTTATTGAGATGGTAAAAGATTACCAAAATCGGGACCGAAGATTTGGAAAGGTTTTATGCTCCTCAAACGATGGCTCACAGCAGCAGTTTTAATCCCTGTTTTACTTCTTATCTTACTAAAAGGTGCTCCAATTGCCTTTACCCTTTTGGTGCTTATTATCTCTATCTTAAGTGTATCTGAGTATTTTAAGATAACCTCCTATTTGTCAGTTAAATCTTTAATTAAATCCTCTTTAAAATCCCCTTTTTCTGATGATTATATTTCAGTTGTGGCTGTTAAAGCAGTTGCCTATATTCTTACTGTTTCGATAATAGCTGCTGCACATAGTAGCTCCCTTGAGATGATGCTGATTCTTATTACACTAAATGTTATTGCCGTTTCGTTATTGACTGTTTTACAATTTAAATCTGGATCACCAATTCTTGATTATATAAGCTGCGAAATACAGGGTGTTATCTATATTCCGCTCTTTCTCTCCTTTTTGGTTCTAATTAGAAACAGCCCAAATGGTGCACATTTTGTTGTCTGGTTATGGATTATAGTTGGACTTAGCGATACAGGGGCATATTTTGTTGGCTCAAAGTTTGGAAAACGCCCCCTTGCAAAGCATGTAAGCCCTAAAAAGACAATAGAAGGCTCTTTAGGCGGACTTTGTGCTGCTGGTTTAGTTGGTCTTATCTACGCATTAATTTTTATTGATGGTGTATCATTTTTCATGGCAATTATATTTTCTGTGGTTACTGCTGCATTTAGTCAGCTTGGCGATCTATTTGAGTCTGCATTAAAAAGATCAACTGGAATAAAAGATTCAGGTTCGATCCTTCCTGGTCATGGCGGAGTCCTTGATAGGATTGATGGGATTATTTTTGCTGCACCAGTGGCATATCTGTTTAAGGTTTTTATTCTATGATAGTTGATAATCTTTCTTCTAAAAAGAGGCTATCAATACTTGGCTCAACTGGCTCAATTGGCAGAAACGCACTTAAAATTGCTGCTATGCACCCTGATAAATTTGATGTTACAGCTCTTGCTGCTGCAAACAATGTAAATCTTCTTGCAGAGCAGATCAAAATTTTTAAACCAGATATTGCTGTTCTGTTAAATCATGATCGGGCTAAGGAATTAAGCTCGCTTTTAACCATCACACCTTGCCCAACTCTAAAAGCAAAGGGAGATTATTATCCTGCATCATGGAAAGGGATTAAAGGTGAGATAAACAGATGTGATATTTACTGGGGAGATGATGGTTATAAGTTAGCTGCATCGTATAAAAATGTTGATACAGTTCTGCTTGCTATGGTTGGAGCTGCTGGACTTATGCCTGCTCTTTCTGCCATAGATGCAGGCAAAGAGATTGCCCTTGCCAACAAAGAGACATTGGTTATGGCAGGTGAGCTTGTAATGGAACGGGCAGCATCAAAAGGGGTAAATATCTATCCTGTTGATAGTGAGCATAGTGCAATTTTTCAATGTATAGACCGTAAAATTGCCATAAATGGCGTGGTAGAAGATAGTAAAAAATATCTTAAAAAGATTTTTCTTACAGCATCTGGTGGACCATTCAGAAACACGCCATTAGAACAGTTTAAAAATATAAAACCGCAAGATGCCTTAAACCACCCAACATGGAATATGGGTAGCAAGATCACAATTGATTCAGCAACATTGATGAACAAGGCTCTTGAGATTGTTGAGGCAGTTCGACTCTTTAATGTCTCTGTCTCTGATATTGAGGTTCTTGTTCATCCTCAAAGCATTGTTCACTCTATGGTTGGCTTTAGTGATGGCTCAATCATTGCCCAAATGGGAATGCCTGATATGAAATCTGCCATATCATACGCATTATCATATCCAGAACGTCTTGATATTAAAGTTGATTTTCCAGATTTTGTATCATTAGGTAATCTTGAGTTCTACAAGCCTGATAGAGAAAAATTTCCATCTCTTGATTTTGCTCTTAAAGCGTGCAATCAAGGCGGAACACTTCCAGCAGTTATGAATGCTGCAAATGAAGTTGCGGTTAATGCCTTTTTGAACCATCAGATCAATTTCATAAGTATATTTAAAATCATTGAGAAGATTATGCATATTCACGAAAATATTGTTAATTACACCCTTGACGATGTTATTGATGCTGATAAATGGGCAAGGAAGAGGGCTGATTTTTTGATTAAAGAGGGGGTATTATGAGCCATTCGTTATTTGCATTTGTTGTTGTTCTTGGGATTCTTGTTTTTGTGCATGAGCTTGGACATTTTCTATTTGCCCGTCTCTTTGGAGTGGGGGTAGAGACATTTTCATTAGGGTTTGGACCTAAGATTTACAAGCGAAAAGTTGGCTTTACAGAGTATTGTATCTCTCTTATTCCACTTGGTGGATATGTTAAAATGGTTGGAGAAGATCCAAAAGAGGCTATTGAACCTCTCAATGTTGAGCTATCTTTTACACATAAAAAACTATTTCAAAAGGCTATGATCGTTGCGGCAGGTCCCCTGTTTAATTTTCTTCTTGCATTTTTGATCTTTTATACTATTGCCCAGTTCTCTGGAATGTATATTCTTAAACCAGTAGTTGGAGCTGTAGGAGAGAACACTCCAGCAAAGGTTGCTGGAATTTTAGCTGGTGATATTGTCAAATCTGTACAGGGTAAAACTGTTAAATCGTGGGACGACATGGTTGATATTATTGGCAATGGAACTGGCGAGACTCTTGAGATTGTTATATCTCGAAATGGGGAGACCATCTTAATTAAAGTTACGCCTGAGTTGAAAGTTGTTAAGAATCTCTTTGGAGAAGATACAAATAAATATATGATTGGTATCTCTGCTAAATCTGGAGAGATTGAACATATCCCGCTAAACCCCTTTCAGGCTTTAGCAGAGGGTGTAAAACAGACTTGGTCAATATCATCTCTTACAATAATATCTGTGGTAAAAATTTTTCAGGGAACAGTCTCAACTGATACACTTGGTGGACCAATTATGATTGCCCAGATGGCGGGTCAGCAGGCTAAAGAGGGTATGATAAATCTTGCATTTTTTATTGCTATGCTGAGCATAAATCTTGGAATTATAAATCTTTTTCCTGTGCCTGTTCTTGATGGTGGGCATCTTCTCTTTTTTGGTTTAGAGGCTCTTACTGGAAAGGCTACAAGCGAAAAAGTGCGTGAAAAGGCAAATCAAGTTGGAATTGCTCTTTTAGTAGCGCTGATGGTTTTTGTTTTTTATAACGATATTGTAAGAATTTTTAATGGTGGATAAGAAAAATAATTTAGGTGAACTAAGATGATCT
>JADFZO010000043.1 GCA_015232465.1 Desulfamplus sp. | reverse complement strand
GTGAGCCTCACGGAATTAGAGCAATTACAGACATGAGAGTTTTAGTTACCATTGCCCCGCCGATATGATAAGTATTCAAATTTGGAGGTTTTATGAAAATCAACACATTAAATCAGTGCACAATCGGTTTTAGTGATGACGATATTGTTGAGGCAATGAGAGATATTTCCGGATATTTAGATATAACGCCTTCAGATTTTAAAGAGATTTATCAAATAGCATCAAGACACGCTTTAGAGAGGCTCAAAAATTCAGTTAAAGCAGAGCATGTAATGACAACACCTGTGATAACTGCATTTGAAGAGACCTCTCTTTTAGATGCAGCAAAGCTGATGGCTCATAATAATATTTCAGGTGTTCCAGTTTTGAACAGTAAAAAAACTCTTTCTGGCGTTCTCTCTGAAAAGGATTTTTTGAAAAAATTGGTTTATCAAGATAGAGACAATTCCAATATTGGCAATGGCTCATTTATGAATATTATTGCCCAATGCCTTGAGCTTAAAAGCTGTTTAGCAGCAGATTTAAAAAAACTTTTTGTAAAAGATATAATGTCCTCTCTGCCTATTACCGTTAAAAAATCTATGTCGATTATGGAGGTTGCAGCAATTTTTGAATCTAAAAAAATAAACAGGACTCCAGTTTTAGATGAAGGCTCAAATCTTGTAGGAATAGTGGCAAGATCAGATATTGTTCAAGCTCTATGCTGATAAATTATAAAAAAAAGGGCTAAAAAAGGAGACTGATTTTGGTAAATTTTTTCAAAAAGATGAGAGGTGGAAAAGAGAGTCCCCCTGTTGTAAACCTATCTGAAATTTTATGGTCATGGGTTGGTGCGTTTTTAGGCATAACAGCAGTTGCCTATCTTCATTATAAATTATTGTCAGAACAGAATATCGTTCTAATTATCGGATCATTTGGTGCATCAGCAGTGCTTATCTACGGTGCAGTAAGAAGCCCTTTGGCACAGCCGCGCAACTTTGTTGGAGGGCATCTTATTTCAGCAGTTATCGGAGTTGCCTCGTATAAACTCCTTCCTGATCTTATATGGCTTGCCTCTTCGTTTGCTGTTGCAACTGCAATTGCAGCCATGCACGCCACAAAAACCCTTCACCCTCCTGGTGGTGCAACTGCACTGATTGCTGTTATTGGAGGCGAAGAGATTCATAAATTGGGTTTTTATTATACTTTAGCTCCTGTTGGAGCTGGTGCTCTGATTATGCTTGTAGTTGCTCTTATTGTAAATAATATTGCAAAAAGCAGAAGGTATCCAGAATTTTGGTTTTAGCTATTTAGTTATAGACTCATCACAAAATATTGATTACAACATGGTTAGTTTCAACGATTTGCTATTATAAACTATAAAACCACTCAATGGAGGGCGTATGAATTTTAAAAATTGGAAACTTGGAACTAAAATGGGGGCAGGCTTTGGTATTGTTATATTGATGTCTATTATAATCAGCATTAGTGGTATAAGTAACATAAACTTGATAGAAAGTAACCTTAATAAACTTTACAGACACCCACATACAGTAATAACAACAATGTTAAAAATTGATGGCAATATAATAAGAATGCGTCTTGCCATGAGATACCTACGTCTTGCAAAAAACAGTGATGATTTTAAAAAAGTTGAGCAGCAGTTATCTGACTATGAAGCTGAAATATTTAAAGATTTTGATCTTGTAAAAGAGCGTTTTTTAGGTGATCTGACTATGGTAAATAACTCTATTGAGCTATTTCGTGGTTGGAAAGCATTTAGGGACGAAGAGATTGAGCTTGTTAAAATATCTGATATAAAATCTGCTAATGATGTTGCAGAAAATAAAGTGATCCCTCATGCAAATAAGATTGATGAAGCCACTGATCGTATTATTGAGGTTGCTGAAAGCAAGGCTATTAACTTTATGGATATATCTGAAAAAGATGCATCAAATGCCATTATCCAAAGTTACGCTATACTTGCTATTGTTATGGTTGCTGGTGCTATATTTGGTTTTTTTATAACTAAAGGTGTTACTATCCCTATTAAAAGAGCACTAAATATGGCTAATGCAATGTCTAATGGCGATTTTACGGTAACTATTAGAAATAACCGAAAAGATGAAGTAGGAGAGCTTATTGATGCTCTTAACCAGATGAACCAAAATCTTAAAAGTGTGATTCAAAATATTGTAGATAGCGTTAAAACTCTTACTGAATCCTCGACACTTTTGACAGATGTATCTAACTCTATGGCATCAGGTGCAGAAGAGACAGCTTCGCAAGCAAACTCAGTTGCAAGTGCTGTGGAAGAGATGAGTTCAAGCATGAACTCTGTTGCATCTGCTATGGAGGAATCGACCACAACAATTGGCATGATCTCAACTGCTGCCGAACAGATGGCATCAACAATCAATGAGATAGCCAAAAGCTCAGGACAAGGCAGGACAATTACCAATGATGCAGTTACAAAGGCAAAAAATACAACTCAAAGAGTTGAAGAGTTAGGCGAAGCAGCTAAATTGGTAGGCAGGGTAACAGAGACAATTACCGATATTTCAGAGCAGACAAATCTGCTTGCACTTAACGCAACTATAGAGGCTGCAAGGGCTGGCGAGGCTGGCAAGGGGTTTGCTGTTGTGGCAAATGAGATAAAAGAGCTTGCAAGACAGACATCGCAAGCAACTCTTGAGATAAAAAATAATATTGAGGGTATGCAAAAATCTACTTCAGTATCAATTCAGGAGATTAAAACTATATCGGTTATTATCAACGATATAAACGATATTTCAGCCAGCATTGCTGCTGCGGTAGAGGAACAATCTGCTGCTACAAGTGAGATAACAAGAAATGTTAGAGAGGCATCAGAAGGGCTGCAAGAGGTGAATCACAATGTTGTTCAAGTCTCTGATGTCTCAAGAGATATTGCTTCAAATGTGGCTGGTGTAAGTCAAGTGGCTGGCGAGATGGCAGAGAGTAGTAGCCAGCTCAACAGAAACTCTAAAGAGTTAGGAGGTCTTGCACAGCAGTTAAACAGTATAGTTGCTAAATTTAAAATATGAAAATTATACTCGGTAATTCAATAAATTGAGGAGGATTATTTTCAGTGTTATCAAAACATGCAATGCGTATTATTTTGGTAGTGATAAGTGTTGTTGCCGTCTCAGGAGTTGGGCTTCTGGTTAAGGCACAGTTAATACCTAAATCTTTTGGTCTTTACGGAGCATACAGAGCAGACGCAATTGATGAAGAGGCTCAAAGAGTTGTAAGACATGGAACAAATGCCTCATGTTTTGGCTGCCACCCTTACGAGGCTAAAACTCACCTAAAAGGCGATCACAAAACCATCTCTTGTGAGTTCTGTCATGGCACATACTCTGATCATGTAAAAAGTGGGAAAAAGATAGCTGATCTGCCTGTAAAAAAGGGGGCTGAAATCACAACTCTATGTTTGCGATGTCATA
Organism: Desulfamplus sp.; assembly: GCA_015232465.1. Lineage (GTDB taxonomy): Bacteria > Desulfobacterota > Desulfobacteria > Desulfobacterales > Desulfobacteraceae > Desulfamplus. The sequence continues at coordinate 23,430 of JADFZO010000043.1, read as the reverse complement.
ACACTGAGATCAAGGCACGATCAACAATAGTAATCAAAACAGTTGCAATGCCAGATCACCTTGAGCAACAGAAGGTTAAACTGACCCACAATTGCAATCAGTGTCATAATGTCCACGCACCTCTCAAATATATAAATGAAGCCAAAAAGATAACTGGTTTGATGGAGGAACATTGATGAAAATCGAAGATTTCTCGTTTGATATGGACAGAAGAGAGTTTGTGAAAAAAGTTTTAAATGGAGCAATAGCTGGGTCGCTCATTTTAGTGTTTCCTATGGATACTGTTGGAGTGGACTCACAGATGGGAATATCACAATCTGATCTTAATCTCAGATTGCCAGAAGAGATACCAGGAATAAAAAACAACCAATACGACATACATCGACAAAAGTTTGCATTTGTCGTAGATATAACAAGGTGCATTGGTTGTGGATCGTGCTGTGTTGCTGATAAACGTGAGTATAATGTTCCTGATGGCAATTACAGAACATGGGTTGAGCGATATGTTAAAGATTTTGATGATCAGATTTATGTTGATTGTCCAAATGGGGGGCTTGATGGCTACCAAAAACCACGAGATGACATACAAACTGGGGTAAGAGATACCTTTTTTGTTCCCAAACTTTGTAATATGTGTAAAGAGCCACCATGCGTTCAAGTCTGCCCAGTTGGTGCAACTTTTATGACTCCTGATGGTTTTGTCCTAATGGATAGCCAAAGATGCGTTGGGTGTGCATACTGCATTCAAGCCTGCCCGTATTCAGTGCGATTTTTAAGCCCTGTAACCAAAACAGCAGAAAAGTGCACATGGTGTTATCACCGTGTCAGAAAAGGTCTTCTGCCTGCCTGTGTTGAGGTCTGTCCAACTGGTGCAAGAAAATTTGGCAGCTTAAATGATGAAAATTCTGAAGTCTATAAAATACTAAAAGGTCCGGGGGTATTGACTGTGCTAAAGCAGTCAATGGGAACTTTGCCTGCTCTTTACTACATTGGTCAACGGTTGGAGGTGGTCTAACTATGAATCCTAACCTATATGAAGCACAATCAACTCTATCTCATGGGGCATCAATGCTCATCTCCAATTATGTTTTTCCAAATGATCTTCATGTCCATTGGAGCATGATGATTGTTCTATATCCCTACATTACAGGGCTTGTTGATGGGGCGTTTATTATTGCTGCCCTGTACTATCTGTTTGATGTCAAGAGTTTAAAGCCAGTTGCCCGCTTTTCACTTCTATTTGCATTTGCATTTCTTTGCTGTGCAACTTTGCCCCTTTTACTCCATCTTGGAAGACCTGAGCGAAATTTTAACATGCTTTTAACACCAAGCCCAAGCTCTGCAATGGCGGGATTTGGCTATATTTATGCAATCTCAATGGGTGTGTTATCCTTTATCGTCCTTTTTGTCTATCGCCCTGATTTGGTTGAACGCGGTAAAAAATCTAAAGGGGTTATGAAACTTATTTACCGAGCTTTAACCTTTGACAGTGATGATCTATCTAAAAAAGCTCTTGAGCTTGATACAAAAATTATCCGCTTTCTTGTTGGGCTTGGAATCCCTGTTGCTGCTGTTCTTCATGGCTATGTTGGATTTATATTTGGAGGAGTTAAGGCAAATCCAACATGGTCAACTCCGCTTATGCCTGTAATTTTTCTCTTTTCTGCCTGTGTATCTGGAATATCTGCAATTGTGCTTGCCTATATTGTGATAAGAAAACTTGGCTCTTTGTCAATTGATGCTGCCTGCATCAAAACCTGCATCAAGACCTTAACAGGCTTTTTTATACTTGCATTCTCATTTGAGATGCTTGAGGTCTTTTCCCACTCATACCTTAAAACTGGGTATCACCACATGGTTGAGGGGCTTTTAAATGGTCCACTTGCAAGCTCATTTTGGCTCTGGCAGGTTAAAATATGTTCTGTAATTCCACTCATACTTTTGGGATTTATGGCTTTTGTCAAAATGAGAGACTCAATCTATTTGCCAATCTCGACCATTGTATCTGCAATTTTACTACTTCAAGTTTTTATCATGCGTTGGAATGTTGTTATTGGCGGGCAACTTATGTCAAAAAGTGCAAGAGGCTACACAGTTTTTCACCCTGAATGGTTTGATAAAGAGGGAATTTTGGCTGTTATTATCATAATGACCATTCCATTTATAATACTCTATGTGCTTGGAAAGATTTTTCCCTTTTGGGGAGATGCGATAAAAGGCAGTATTTCAAGTAAACCAGTAAGAAAAACAGGAGGAAATTAGTATGATTTTTAAAAAAGTGCTCACCATCTTTTCCGCTATGAGTCTCATGGTGTCAGGAACCGCCTTTGGATTAACTCAAGAGTCCTTTGATGTTAAAAATCTAAAAAATCAAGAGATTAATAAAAAGTGTATAACTTGCCATCTAAAAGAGAATAAATCACTGGTCAAGCAGTGGGAGGCTTCTGCTCACGCTGCTGCTAAAGAGGGGCAGGTTGGGTGCTACAACTGTCATGCAGCAGATGCTGGTGATGAGACTGGCTATATGCACGAAGGGGCGTTTATAAAGGCTATTCTTTCGCCAAATGACTGCTCAAAATGCCATGAGCCAGAGGCAAAAGAGATGGCAAACTCCCACCACGCAACTGCGGGCGAAATCATGGCTTCTCTTGATAACATGCTTGCTGAGGTGATTGGCGGTATGCCAGAGAATAAGGCAAATATGCACAGCGGCTGCTGGCAGTGTCATGGCTCTATTGTTACTTTAAAACGAGATAAAGATGGAAAGCCTTTACGATCAAAGACAGATGCGCCGCAGATGGATCACAACACATTTCCAAATTCAGGAATTGGGCGTATCAACCCTGATGGCTCAAGAGGTGCTTGTAATGCCTGCCACCCAAAACACTCATTTAGGGCAAGTGCGGGACGCCAACCTGAAAACTGCGGAAAATGCCATCTTGGACCTGATCACCCACAAAAGGAGATTTATGAGGAGTCCAAGCATGGTATTGCCTACTTTACAGCAGATAAAGGTGCAGGTGCTGAGGGCATGAACATTATGAAAGATGGCCATTGGGCTCTTGGCGATGATTACAATGCTGCCCCAACCTGCTCAACCTGCCACATGGGTTCTTATGTTAAACTAAACGGTGCTGTTGCAAAAAATAGCCATAACGTGGGTGATAGAATCTCATGGAATTTAAGAGCACCAATATCTTCAAAACTGAATCGTGTAACCTTTACTGACGGCTCAGTAACCGATGTCCCAGGAGATATTCCACCAAGGGCGGGTCAGAAGATAACTGCAAAATCTTATGTCAGAGAGGGGGATAAACTTAACAAAATCGTGGGGGAAAAGACAATTGCAAGTGTAGTATCTTGGCAGGAGAGGCGAGATAAGATGCAAGAGGTTTGCAAATCTTGCCATGGACTCAACCATATTAATGATTTCTATAACCAGTTTGATGAGCTTGTAACACTATATAATGATAAATTTGGAAAACCCGGTACAGAGCTGATCGATATGCTTACCAAAGACGGAATCCTAAAAAACAGCGGATTTCAGAATAAACTTGGTTATACATGGTTTGAAGTTTGGCATCATGAAGGCAGAAGAGCAAGAATGGCTGCTGCAATGCAGGCACCAGATTATACACATTGGCACGGAATGTATGAGGTTTCACGTAATTTCTATCACGAATTTTTGCCAGAAGTGCAGGAGCTTGCAGATCACGCAGGACAAGGCGAAAAATATAAAAAATATATAGCTGATCTTCTTGCAAAACCAGAACATGTCTGGATAAAAACAGGCGGAAGCGAAGAGACCATGAAACTTATCCAAGAAGAGAGAAAAATTAGATATAATCAGTAATATTTATCTCTAATCGATAACATTAATTAACTGTAGGGGCAGCCTTCCCTTAGGTTGCCCTTTTATTTCAAGGAGTTATATTTTGTTCAAATATTTATCCTCTATTATTATGCCCATACTTTTGATAGGTTTTGCCATATCTTTTGGCAATATCTCAAATGCTGATGAAATTGTTGCAGATATTTACACAAAGATTGAATCTCTTAAAATTAGCTGGCATGGCTACACCCTTGGCTCAAATCTCAATGAGTCTCAAAAAAAAATAGCAAAACAAAATCCTCTACCCTCTGAAACTTCTGGTACCTATAAATTTAAAGATGGCTCAATAAACATTGTTGCAGATAAGAAAACAGACAGGGTTATTATTATCTTTGAGACTTTTGAAGCTGCATCTGAGCAAAAGCTCAAAGATATGGTTGGTGAGCTTGTAATTGTATTTAAAGAGCCAACTTTATCTGCACACGATAAGATCATCTATTGGCTTTATGGCGATTCAGGCAAATACACAACCACTCAATTTGAAACAGCAAAAGAGGCTCTTAAAAATGGGCAGCAATCGCTATCATTAGTTGCAACAGTTAAGCTGCAAAGTGAAATTCCAATCACACAAAAGGGTGAAAATAAAGGTTTGGGGAAATTTTACTACGTAATAAGTTCTGAAACCCTCTTAAAAAATCTTAAAACTCAATAAGTAACTCTTTATAAAATAGGCCCTTTAGACTTTTTCTAACATAATCTATTTATACCAACAGCTCTTCTTAGCTTTTCAAGAAACAGTACAGAATACTCTCTTGCCCGTAATGCCCCTTGTTTTAAAATAGCGTCCAAATCTGCTGGAGATTTTATAAGTCTGTTGTAGGTATCTCTTGGTTCTCGTAAAACCTCATTTAAATACTCAAAAAGCTCTTGTTTCATCACGCCCCACGCTATCCCAGCTTTGTATCTCTTCTCCATTGCCTTTATCTCATCTAAAGTCGCAAATGCCTTGTAGATGGCAAACAGGGTGCAATTTTCAGGGTCTTTAGGCTCTTCTGGTGCAAGAGAATTTGTTGTTATCTTCATTATGAGCTTACGCAGATTTTTTTCAGACTCAAAAAGAGGGATTGTATTGTTGTAGCTTTTGCTCATCTTTCTGCCATCAAGACCAGAGAGCACAGCACTCTTTTCATCAACAACAGCCTCAGGCAATATAAAGTGCTCTCCAAAAAGGTGGTTAAAACGACCAGCAATATCTCTTGTCATCTCAATATGTTGAATCTGATCTCTTCCAACTGGCACCTTTTTGGCATTAAACATCAAAATATCTGCTGCCATAAGTATAGGATATGAAAATAGCCCCATTGTAATATCTTTATCAGGATCGTTGTTATCTGCCTCATTCTCTGCAACAGCAGCCTTGTAAGCGTGTGCCCGATTCATAAGACCTTTGGCAGTAACACAGGTTAAAATCCATGTTAGCTCTGGAATTTCAGGAATATCTGTCTGGCGATAAAAGATAGATTTGTTGGTATCAAGACCCATTGCAATCCATGTTGCTGCAACCTCTAAAGCTGATTGCTCTATCCGTTTTGGCTCTTGGCACTTTATAATTGCGTGATAATCTGCAAGAAAGTAGTAAGATGTCTTATTTTCCTCTCTGCTTGACTCAATTGCTGGGCGTATTGCCCCTACGTAGTTTCCAAGATGCGGGGTTCCAGTTGTTGTGATTCCTGTTAAAATATCTGCATTTTTCATCTTAAATTTTATTGCTCCTATATATTTTTTATTTTTTTCAAACCCTTTAATTTGTTGACAAACTCTAACTCATCTTCTCGTGTTTTGATTTGACCATCAAGTTTTGCCTCAAGCACAGATTGGATAATCTTTTTATACTCAGGTCCAGGCTTTATACCCATTGCCATCAAATCTCTGCCTCTTATTGAGACTGTCGTATCTTTTAGCTGAGTGTAAAACCATGAAATTGCCTTTCTTATATCTTCTCTTTTTGCTGATGCCATCATGTATAGGATATGCTCAGTCTTAAAGATAGAGATAAGTCTATAAAGCTCGCTGTTCTTTAAAGAGTCCCCAAAGCTCTTATCAGATACCCTCTTTTCAAGCAGATAGAGCCTGTCATCTGCTCTTAGCCGCTCTTTTAAAACAATATTTGCCTGACGAGGGGGAAGCTGAAACTTTTCGCACATCTCTTGGCAGACTCTTATTGGGGCTCTTCTGAGCATAACCATAAAATAGATAGACCACCTTAAATAGTTCTCATCAAGATATAAAAGATCGTGCCATGCAAGGGTCTTTTTTACAGATGCAAGAAGTCCAATTGTCTCTTTATCTATGGTAAACTCTGGGTGAATAACCCTATCAAGCTGATACTCTTTTATGGTTTCAATAGCTGGTATGGGATTTTCTTCCTCTAAAATTTGCCTAATCTCAGAAAAGACCCTTACCCCGCTTAGGTTTTTGAAAAAATCGAGTTTTATAGCATTTTTTATAAGGCTTGATGTGAGCTTTCCTATTGTAAAACCAAATCTGTTTGCAAACCTGATTGCTCTAAATACACGAGTTGGATCCTCAACAAAACTTAAATTGTGGATAATTCTGATGGTTCTATCTTTAAGATCACGCTGTGCACCAAAAAAGTCGATAAGAGTTCCAAACCCGTCTATGTTTAGCTTTATAGCAAGGGTGTTTATTGTAAAATCGCGACGAAACAGATCAAGCTTTATAGAACTCATCTCAACAGTTGGTAGAGCTGCTGGAGATTTATAATACTCAAGACGAGCAGATGCTACATCAATTTTAAATCCACACGGAAGAATAACAACCGCAGTTCCAAATTCAGGGTGAGTATTGCACCGACCCTGCTTGACTGCTGCAAGCTGCTTGGCAAATGCTATCCCATCTCCCTCAACCACAATATCAATATCATCGCTTTTTCGATACAAAAGCAAATCTCTGACAAATCCACCAACAACAAAGAGTTCAACGCCTATCTGATCTCCAGCCATACCAATATCTTTTAAGAGATTTAAAATTTTTGGCTCAAGCCTCTCTTTAAGAAATGGCTCAATATTTCGCTTTCTGGCATTTTTGATATTTTTATCATCATAATCATAGAGTAGTCCATGTTTTGCTGCATTGCTATTTTTTTCGCAAGAGAGCAAAAAATTAAAAAGATCAGTGCGTGTTATAACGCCAATAACTTCAGATGTATTGTTATTGACCCTGACAACTGGCAAAATTCGCTGTTTTCCCTCAATAATTTTGCTCTGTATTTCAGAAATATCAGCATCTGGAGAGATTGTTGATATATCGGTAGTCATATACTCTTTTACTGGAAGATGAGCTAAATTGTGATACAAAATCTTCTCAATAACCTGACGCGATATGTAGCCAACCAAATTGTCGCGATCCCCCTCTGATACAAGAAGAGCATTTATGTTGTATCGCGTCATAGTTCTGCTTGCCTGCTTGCATGGCACCATTGAGTCAATTATAATTGGCGGAGATGACATAAGCTCAATTGCCACCTGTCTTGTTTTAACTCTCTTTTTGATGATCTCCAAAATTTCAAGCTCAACTTGAGCTAATGTTTTGTCAACAACCTTAGCAGATGCAGCATAAGGGTGTCCGCCTCCGCCCAACTCTGATAGAATCTGACCAACATCAACCTCATCAACTCTGCTACGTGCTACAATGGTGATCTTATTTTCCATAAGCACAATCGCAAAAAAGACATTAATATCCTCAATCTTTACAAGCCGTTGAACAATAGATGCAATATCAGATACGTATGAAGTTGAAGCAATTGTTGATATGTGAACATCAAATCCATTAATTCTATGGCAGGTGATCTCATTAAGAAGGGCGTTGAGCCATGTAACCTGATCTGTGCTTATTTCACGGGTAATAAGACCAGCTATTGTGTTGACAGATGCCCCGCACGAGATAAGAAATCCAGCCTCTACAAAGTCTGCCTCTGTGGTTGAAGAGTAGGTAAATGAGCCTGTATCTTCATAGATTCCCAATGCCATGATTGTAGCCTCATCAGGAGTTAAGGCGATCCCTTGCTCTCTTAAAATTTTGCTTAAAATAGTAACCGTTGCCCCAGTTAAAGAGCTTATCTCAACCGCCCCTTTTATGTCATCTTCCTGAATTGGGTGGTGATCGTAGATGTGAATATCAATACCCCCTTTTGTGAGGCTTAGATCAATCAACTCTGAAACTGCTGGTACTCGATGGCGTTGCCTTGTATCTACAATCACAAGGGTTTTGACGCTTGAAAAGTCAATTGAAGCTGGATTTGCCATATTAAATAGATAACTCATAGAGCTTATGAAGAAATCTCGAAGGCTCTTTTCTTGAGAACCAGGAAAGATCACAACCGAATCAGGATAGAGTTTTTGTGCAGCAAGCATAGATGCTACAGAGTCAAAATCTGAGTTCACATGGCTTGTGATTATGGTTTGGGTTCTAATTTTACTTTTTGTTGCAGTCTCTATATCTATTGTCCCTTTTAGTTTAAGAACTTTATTATTCAAACTTTAAAAAGCAGCCCCCCTTTTAGGCAATCTTCACAAGCTCAACAGCACCCCACGCTCCAAGTCGTCTGCCTTTAATTATGATAATACCCTCAACCCCTTTAATCTTTTGTCCAGCCTCAATTGCCTTTTCAATATCAGACTCTTTTTTTACAATATTGCCAAGGGCAGTAGCAGCAGCATCTGCAATTGAACATGAGGGCGAAATCACAGTAGCAGCATCAGCCTTGCCAAAACTTATTGAGTGCCCCACAGTTCCAGATGATGTACAAAGTGCCATACCAATATTTTTACCATTTTTGATAAAATCCATCTTGTTTGGCTCTATGCGTGCCCCAACCTTCATGCTCAAAGGTGATTTTCCAGCAAATATGCTAAATACCATAGGTGAGTTGATCTTAAAAAAAATATCGCCCCCATTCTCAACAATAACCTCTGATGAGTATTTTAAAAGCTCAACTCCTGTATGCTGAGCAATTGCACCAGCAACAGCAGCCATAGGACCCACCCCAGCTTTTTTAGCAGCATCAACCATATCAGCAACTATTTCTGGAACAACTGCAATCAGAGGCTCTATTGGCACAAGAGAAGTTATAAATTGAGGATCCATTTTTGCATATTCTTCAATAAAACCACGTAATTCAAGAATCTTTTTGGTTGCAATTTTAGATAGATCAGACTCTGCCTGTATGTGAAGATCGCTCTCTTTTACTGTAACACTAAATTGATTTAACCCCTGCCTGTTTGACTTTAATCTGTATTTTCGGTTTTCAAACATATCTCTTCAATTGTTATGTTTGTATTGGTGTAGATGCAAAGAGATGCTGCAATAGCCATAGCATTCTCAACAATAACTCTTGCATCAAGATCAGTGTGTCGCATCATTGCCTGTGCTGCTGCCTGTGCTGCTACACTGCCAGAGCCAATGCTGATAACCCCCTCATCTGGCTCAATAACATCGCCATTGCCTGAAAGTAGGTATGTGTTGGTCTCATCTGCTGCTATCATCATAGCTTCAAGTTTTCTTAAATATTTATCAGTTCTCCACTCTCTTGCAAGCTCAACCGCTCCTCTTGTTAAATTACCGTTAAAACGCTCAAGTTTTTGCTCCAATTTCTCTGCAAGATGGAGGGCATCAGCAGTAGCACCTGCAAATCCTGTGATAATTTTGTTGTTGTATATGCGTCTTACCTTTTTGGCATGGTGTTTTGTGATTGTGCCGCCAAGTGTTACCTGTCCATCGCCAGCTATCACAACCTTTCCTTTGTGTCTAAGTGCAAGTATGGTTGTTCCGTGAAAACTCTCTGTCATAATTATTTAGATTCCTTAAATTTAGTTTATAGTTAAAACTTTATAGGCTCTTCTTGTGTTTCAGGGTCTTATTGTAAGCTTTATCCCTTTTTCAAAGCCTCACGTATTTTATCAGAAAGCTCTTTAATAGAGACTGGTTTTGGCAAAACAGCATAAATTCCAATGGACTCTGCCCGCTCCATAGATATTTTGCCGATAAAACCTGTGCACATTATTATTGGTATATCTGAACGTACTTTTAATAGCTCAATTGCCAACTGATCACCAGACATTTTAGGCATTGATAAATCTGTTATCACAACATCAAATTTATATGGCTCTTGGGTAAAAATCTCAAGTGCATTAATACTGCTCTCTGCTGCTGTAACTTTGTAACCTAAATACTCCAACATGCTCTTTTCAGTCTCAACAATGCTATACTCATCATCTACAATAAGAATAGACTCATCGCCCCCCTTAACAGGCTCTATTGTATCTAAATCTTCAACTTCAGAGATGCTACTTATAACAGGCAGATAGATACGAAAAACAGTTCCATAACCAGCTTTACTATAGACCTTAATAGCTCCGTTAATGCTTTTTACAATCCCATGCACAACAGATAAGCCCATTCCAGTTCCCCTGCCCACATCTTTGGTTGTAAAGAAGGGGTCAAAGGCACGAGCAATAACATCTTTTCCCATTCCAATACCGTTATCAGCAACTGTTAAGCAGGCATAAGAGCCAGCTTTAAGATCAAGCATTTTATATTCAAGAGTATCTTTATAGTTAATAAGGCTACCTATTCTATCTGAGTCAACATCTGATTTAACAACCTCTTGATCATCTTTATCAATTTCAACCTCTTCAAGCGTTACTTTAAGTTCGCCACCAGTATCTTCCATAGCGTGAAATGAGTTTGTAACAAGGTTCATAACAATCTGGTGAATCTGTGTAGGCTCGCAGTTTACCAATCCGCAATTTGGGCTAATATCTTGCTCTATCTCAATCATTGCTGGAATGCTTGCCCTCATAAGTTTTAGAACCTCTTTGACAATTGGCTGAATCTTAATCAAAGCCATCTCAGAGTTACTCTGCCTTGAGAATGTAAGTATCTGCTTTATCAAATCTTTGGCTCTAAATGCAGCTTTACGTATCTCATTTAGGTTGTCGTATAGAGTGCTATCTTCTGGTGTTGTGTCTAAGAGCATCTCTGTATATCCAAGTATTGGGATTAAGATGTTGTTAAAATCGTGTGCAATTCCTCCAGCTAATGTGCCGATTGACTCCATTTTATAGGCTTGACGCAACCTCTGCTGTAGCTCGTATCTCTCTTTTTCAGCTTTCTCTCGCTCTATTTCGCCAGATATTTTAGCTGCAATGATATTCATAACCTCTTTGGTCCGTTTTGTAAGATTTAGCTTATGTCTTGAAATGCAGCATAAAATACCAATAGCCTCTCCACTTCGATTCTTTAATGGAACTCCAACGTATCCCACAGCATTCATCTTAAGCAGATCAAGATCATCAGGAAATGCAACGCATACATTTTCAGGATATGCACAGTATCCTTTATTAATAGCCTCTTCACATGGAGTCCCAGCAAGGCTGTATGAGTAGTCGCTTACAGGTTCACCGTCCATCACCATTGCAATTGCCTTTACTCTATTGCCATTGATAATCTCACCAACAATTGCACAGCTGCACCCAAGCCATCTGCAAAGCTCTACAACAATATGATCAAAAAAAAGCTCTCCTGTAATTTTGAGCATAGTCTCAACAAGAGTTTGTATATCTGATTCGTCTTGCTCAATTTGCTGACTTGATTCTAAAATAGCCTCAGCACTAAGGCGAAGCTGTTCATGGCTCTGAATCAATGCAGCAGTTCTTTTATCAACAAGCCTTTTTAAGAGCATGTTAAAGCCAATTAAAAGCAAAGAGATAAATATAAGTGGTATAACCAGCCAGTAAATCCATGTTGTAACCATAATTATCATTGACCTTTTAAATAGTTTCTTTAGCAACTAAATTTGTCTGATTAATTGGCATAGTTTTGATATGAATATCTTGTTGTGGAAATGCTATTACAATTCCCCGTTTTTTGAATATCTTGTCAATTTTGAACCTAACATCTGTCTCTACGGTCAAAAAGTAGTCTGTAAAAGTCCAAAACCTTACGCTAAATATTAGGGCACTATCTGCAAAATCTTCAAAAAGAACATCAGGCTCAGGAAATTTTAGCACCCTTGGAGTGGAGTTTATAATCTCAAGTAGCGTTGATCTTACAAGCTCAATATCTGAGCCATACTCAACACCAACCTTTATTTTTCTTCGCAAACGTCTATCTTTAAAGCTCCAGTTGATTACGCGGTTACTTATAAGCTCAGAATTTGGAATGATAATTGTGGCATTATCATAAGTCTGAACAATGGTTGATCTCACATTTGTCTTTCTTACAGTTGCCCAAGTTCCATTTACCTCAATATCATCTCCTACTTGAATTGGACGCTCAAATAACAAAATAATTCCGCTTATAAAGTTACTTACAATATTTTGCAAACCAAAACCAATACCAATACTTAAAGCACCAAATGCAACAGTCAAGGTTGTTGTGTTAAGTCCAAATACAATTAAAGAGGTAAATATTCCAAAAATCCATATTGAGTAGAGCGTTATTGTGGTCATAGACTCTTGCAAACCTTGATCTAAGCCGCTCTCTTTAAGAAAATTTTTATTAAAAAAGCTACGCCAAGATTTTGCAACCATGTTGGTAATTATAATAATTGCAATAGCTTCAAGGGTTGAAAATAGACTAAAGCTCATAGAGCCAACTGTAAATTTAAAGCTAAGGATTTTGTAGAGCAGTGAAAAGACAAAATCGCTACTTGCCCACGATAACATCAAGGCAATTGTTACTATAAAAAACATGGCAATCAGCAATATCTTTCTTATAAGCCAAAGAGTTGAAAATGAATTTTTACCCTGTTCACCAGTCTGATTCTGATAGCTATCTTTTTGGTTAGAGTCAGAAGATAGTGTTGATGAAGCAGCATCTATCCACTCGCCTGAAGCTCCAATTATTAGAGCTGACCACATGAGCACAACCACTGTTTTACCCCATGAGATATACCAGTAGAATGCAAGCGTTCCATACCCCATAATCTCAAGAATAATCCCAACAATTGCAGCAAGTATAACCCCATTTTTGTAAAATGATGGTATCATCTGAATTGTTCTATTTTGCTTTTCACAGAATCTGGTCATTGTTGGCATAAGTTTTTTAAAAAAGTAGATAAGCCAGCCATAAAATAGAATTTCACATAAAAGCCTGTAACCAATAACAATGCTGTTATCAATTTTTAAGGTACTTCCAAGCAAAATATAGATAATTGCAACTAAGTTTAATGCCTTTAAAAAGATGATAAGCTCTTTTACTGGGATTTCTGGATATTTTTTTTCTATATGTTCAATAAAATAGATGAGCCACAGGATAAATATTAAAATCATCAATATCTCAACAATAAGATTTGCAACTATTGAGTAGCTAAAAAAGAGCTTAAATTGTAGACAGAGGTAAAAAAAGGTTGTGATAGTTGAAAGCAGAAGATTTTTTCCAAAAATTTGGAGGGTAATCTTGCTCCAATATCTCTTTGCAAGAAGAGGTGATGCTGAGCAGAATTTTTTGATTAACACCTTAAATCTTATAGCAACTATTGAGACAAAAAGAAGAATCACAAGAAATGGGATAAGTTTATGTAGCCCAGCTAACCATAAAAAACTAAAGCTATTTTTCCAGCTATCTTTTTCAAAGAGTGATTTAGCAATAGATAAAAGCTCCTTTGTATCATCGCCGATTCGTTTCCATGTATTTTGAGTAAGTGGATTGTTTGTGCGGGTTAAGAGTTCAGCCTTTTTTGAATCGCGAATACGAGCTTCAAGCTCAATTGAGATGTTTTTGTATTTATCCTCTAAATCTTTAAGAGCTACTATCTTTTCATCTACTATTAATACTGTTGATTTTAGCAAGCCTATTTTCTTTGTCAGTATAGATTGAATCTCTCCTAAACGTGTTTTTAGCTGTTTTAGGGCTGCTATTTTATCTTTTGTTATCTGCTGCTCCTCTTCGGCACTCTTTTTATCTAATAACTTTTTCTCGTCTGCCAACTGCACATCTATTGAGAGCTTTTCAGATGATGCTAAAAATTTCTCGTTTCCGCTTTTTTGCTCTGAGGCAGTAAGCTCTGACTGCTTTAACTGCTCGCTCTTTGCTTGCAGTTTAGCAAGTTCATTGGTAATTTTATTAACAGCAGCTTGTGAACTCATGTATGCTTTTTCAAGCAGTTTTGTATCAATGTCTGGAAGGTTTAACTGACTTCCAAATGTGGTCAACTCTATTTTGTAGCCATTTATTTGAGACTCAAAATCTCTCTTTTTACTTTTTGTATCATCAAGGTATGTTCCAATTTCGGTCAACTCTCTATTTTCTAACTCAATACTTTTTTCTATTAATGCAATCTGCTCTAAAATTTTTTGAGTTTCGTTTATTCGGTTTAAGTTAATATCTGAATCGATTTTTTTCTCTGGTTCAGCTTGGGTTATTACATCTTTTGTTTGATTTTCGATCTTTGTCTGTGAACCATTTTTGCTCTTTTCTTGAGCCAGTAAAGTTGTATTTGTAAATAGAGTTATAAAAATTATAGAAACAAGTAAAATTTTTTTTATCCTAAAACTAAAAATCATAATTTTAATCTACCTTTTCATTTACCATTTTATTTTTCGTTATTCCTTGACTTTAATCTTTTAGTTTCGATATAAAAAGAGGTTAATTTTAATTACTTTATAGAGTAATTGGAATTAATTGGCATAATTTTTCGATGTTGATGTTTCGATATTACAGGAAAAAGAAAAAAGGAAAAAGGAAAAAACAAGTAAAAGGAGAGAAGATGAAAAACAAAAATGGACAAAAAATTAGAACTACTATTGTTAGTTTGATGGTGTTCCTTGTAACTGCCCTGCCTATTTCAGCAGTTGCAATTGAGCTAACTGACTATCTTGATCCAAATTATCAGTACCATGATGCTGAATTTGGGCTTCAGTTCAATATGAGTGATGGAAATCAAGATCAAATTAGCTATAATGGTATTGCAAGTCTGCTCTATGAGATGGAGTATAGCACCCTTCCGCTTAAATGGGATGCAAATCTCAATGTTGATACTGATTTTAGCAGAGGTGGGGACGAGAACGATAGCTCTCGCAAAAATCTATACATTGATGGCGATACAACAGTTAAAAAATATCTTGGCGATTATACAGGACCATTTGTTTATGGAGGGTTAGTTCTTGGAGTTCGTGATCTTGAAGGCTCTGAAGATGATGATCCTTATGCAAAGGTCTCAGCAGGTCTTGGATACGGCAGAATCACCACAGCAACACCTCTTATGGAGGCTATTCGCTGCGTTGAAGATTTAACTAAATATGGTCTTATTGCTGGAGAGGTCAAAGATGAGGTCTATCTTAAACTTGCTGATATAATTGCTCGTGAATCTGAATATATAAGCAGATATAGCAGACGTGAGTATGAAAAGTATTGGTATGAAGATATGGAGATAGTTTTCAAAGAGGCTGGCATATTAAGAAATGAGACATTAGGGGCACTTGGAATAATCAGGATTCAAGATATTTTAACAGACGAGCGAGTTCTTAAACGTAAACATGGTTGGGAAGCTGGTGTTCAGCTTGATTATCTTATATCAGACTACTCAGGTAATGATGATGATCCTGGCATGGGAATCTACTATGAATATGCAAAACCCTATGGTTTAAAGTGGCAGTTCATTGATAGGGTTAGCTACTCAACTGTTCTTGTAGATGGTGAGTTTGGCGATGCTGCCCATAAGATAACCAACTCTCTTGAGCTTAACTATGAGATGACGGATAAGATAGATTGGGAAAATATCTGGAAACTTGACATTATATGGGAGTCAGACTCTGATAGAGATGATACATATCTCAATTTGGTTGATACTGGTCTCCGTTTTTACATCTCAAATACAGTTGATGCAAAAGCTGGTCTTCAATTTACCCATAAAGATCAGGGTGATAACCCTGACGACAAAATTGATAGCAAGCTCTACTTTCAGGTGATCTATACCATATTTTAGTATGCTTTTTTTTAAAACATCGAAACAACAAATTAATGCCTAAGGAAAATAACGCCTTCCTAATCCATTTGGAGGGCGTTATTTTCTTAAATGTTCTTCTCAAGGGTCAATTTATTTCCTGCATCATTATACCAATATCGTGAAAAGTATTGCTCCATTATCATAAGCCCTCTGCCGTGATCAGAGTCTTCATCTATATCATCAATACCTTTGTGCTGCTCATTTCTCCATTCAAAACCTTTGCCTTGATCTTCAATCTCTATGTAGATCACCTCATTATGTCTCATTTCAACTAAAACTCTCACCATTTTAGATGGATTAAGTGAGTTGCCATGTCTTACTGCATTGGTTAAACCTTCACGCATAACAAGCTGAATTGCAAAGAGGTGGCTCTTAAAACATTGAGAACATTTAAGCTTTTTAATCTCCAATTCTGGGCAATCTTGACCTTGTGCAGACTCTTCACAGGAGCAATCTTTAGATATATTCATAAGAAATCTTAAAGTCTCATCGCAGGTTCTATCTATATTTTCCATCTTAGAGCTAAATATAATTGTAATACTTTGTGTTGTCTCATGTACCTCAAACCGATCATTAAGATCATTATTTAACATATTTTTTACCTCTTAATAAAAAGTGGTGATTTTAATCTGTTTTACACCTCTACACACAATACAACAATATCATCTTCAGGCTCAAATTTGTCTCCATTTTGTCCATCTTTTTGCTTATCTTTTTCTTCAGCAGATGAGCTTAAATTTTTGCTCTCAAATATATTGGCAATCAACTTAAGAGGAACATCTTCGATTGGCAACTCACGCAACTGTCCAAAATGATAAATAAATCTCTCTGCACCATTTGCCCATGTGATATTATTCTCAGATGATTCAACAAGACCATCGCTGTATAGAAAAAAGCGATCACCTGGTGATACATCAACTCTGGTGATGCCAAACTGGGCATCTTTGAACATTCCAAGAACATCTCCATCAGCAAGCAAAAGGGTTGGCTCTCCATTTACTGGAACATGAACAACTGGTGGGTGTCCTGCATTTATTACCGTCAATTTTAGTGTCTGTCGGTTTAAAAGGGCATAACCTGATGTTAAATATTTGCCATCAGGCAGAATCTCTACAAGAACATCATTTATCATCTTCATGCTCTCTGCTGGGGAATATACAGGCGTGCAGTTTTGAACAAGCAGCGCCTTTACAGAGGCTGTCATGTAGCTTGTTTTGATGTCATGCCCAGAAAAATCTGCCACAAAATAGCCCTTTATCTGATCAGAAATATCAAGAATATCATAAAAATCTCCACCAGCCTCATGAAGAGCCTTGTAGTACACACCAAATTTAGCATCAGGATTATCTTGAGGAAGCGGAAGCATTGACTCTTGAGCCTCAGATAGCTGCCTTAGTTTGTGTGCCTGTTCTGATATAAGAGAGTTTGTAGCAATTGAGAGCTTAAGGTGAATTCCAACTCTTGCAATAACCTCAAGGTTATGAAAGGGTTTGGTAATATAATCAACTGCCCCAAGATCAAACCCCTTGAGTTTAGAGTGAACTTCGCTTACCCCTGTTAAAAATATCACTGGAATAGATGCTGTAATTGGGTTGTTTTTTAAAAACTCTATAACTTTAAATCCATCTTCGCCCGGCATCTGAATATCAAGAAGGATTAAATCTGGACGCTCTGTAACTGCAAGTTGCCTCCCATTAGGACCATCAGAGGCTGTTAGAACCCTATACCCCTCTTTTGATAGCGTCTTTTCAATCAGCTTAAGATTTACAAGATGATCATCAACTGCAAGAATAGTAAATGGCTGCTTTGTATCCATAATTTTCTCTACCAAGTAACCTTTATTTTAATATAATATCCACAATACTCCACCTTTTAAATCCCCCATATTTTATAACGCTTGCTGTCATACACTCTAATGTTCTTAGGCTTTTTAAAAAGGGCTATTCTATTTATAACTATCTGTTTTTATATCACATATCTGTTTGTAATCTCTAATATCTCCATAAAATATGCAACATGTTAGATTGCATGAAAAAAAGAGACTTGTTTAAAAAATTCACTTGACTTAATACCTTTTTTCCGCAAAATTGGCAAGAGAAGTGGAGTTTTGTGGAGTTAATTAATTGGATTAAAATGTAATGTTCAGATCAAGCTCTTTTCATACAATTGACCCCAAAGGGCGACTTATAATCCCGTCAAGATTCAGAGACTATCTTAGAGTCAGCGGGAGTAATGGGGTTATGCTAACCAATATGGATAGATGTCTTTATGGATATACATTTAATGAGTGGAAAGAGATAGAAAAAAAGATAATCTCAGCCAAAAATATCCATCTACGCCACTTTAAAAGGTTTTTTCTTGGCAATGCTTGTGAGTGTATTTGTGATAAGCAAGATAGAATATTGATTCCCCAGACCCTACGAGAGTATGCAGATATAGACTCTGATGTTGTGCTTGTTGGTGTGCTTGATCACTTTGAGATATGGGCAAGAACAAGATGGGACGAAGAGAACAGCCTCATGGAGCATGAGCTTGAAAAGCCAGAAGTTAAGGAAGAAATTGCAGCACTTGGATTATAGGATACCTGATGATGAAGCCATTTACCCACATACCTGTTCTGCAAACAGAGGCTTGCCAATATTTAAATCTAAAGATCGGCTCAACTTATGTTGATGGAACTTTAGGGGGCGCGGGGCACTCCTCTTTAATCCTTAAATCTATTCTTCCGAACGGAAGGCTCATCTGCATAGATCAAGATATAGATGCGATTGAAAACGCAGAGGCTATTTTTTCTAAATTTATGCAGAGCCATAATAGCCACTCTGCTGACACAGTAAAGATTGTACACAGTAACTACTCTGATATGCCGACAATTTTAAGTTCACTTGGTATAAATGGTGTTGATGGGATTTTGCTTGATCTTGGTTTTTCGTTTCATCAGTTGATGGAGAGTCAAAGAGGTTTCTCTTTTCAAAAAGATGAACCCTTAGATATGAGAATGGATACAAAAAATTCAACAACAGCGGCTGATGTTGTTAATGGGTACAGTGAATCTGCTTTGGCAGATATTTTTTTTAGATATGGTGAGGAGCGTATGTCAAGAAAGATAGCTCGGCAGATAGTTCAAAAGAGGGCAATCTCTCCAATAGCCTCAACTGGTGAGCTTGCCAATCTTGTTAAGCATCTTATGCCAGCTAAACTTTTAAAGAGCCAAAAGATTCACCCTGCTACCCGTGTTTTTCAGGCTTTAAGGATTGAGGTAAATCAGGAGCTTGACCATTTGGAAAAATTGCTCTCTTGTCTGCCTGATATGTTAAACAGTGGTGGGCGGTTTTGCGTTATCTCATTTCACTCTCTTGAAGATAGAATTGTAAAACATGCAATACGTAAATATGAAAATGGCTGCACCTGTCCTAAAAATCTGCCTGAATGTATTTGCGGATTTGTTCCTAAGCTAAAAGCAATAGTAAAAAAACCAATTATACCAAGCCAAGATGAGATAATTAGAAATCCTCTGTCAAGAAGTGCTAAATTGAGGGTAGCTCAAAAGATTTAACTGCTTAAGATTGAAGATTTATGAGGATATTTGATGGTTGATATTTTAGCATCTGAAAATAGTAAAAACAAAAATATCCATAAGACGACTGGGGCTTTGCAGGATGACAATCCTCAAGATGGCGTAGATCGAGTTGCTCTTTTTAGATGGATTGTAATTATTGTGATTTTACTGAGTGAACTCTTTTTATATACATGGTTTAGAGTCAACTACACAGAGACTGGTTTTAGAATCTCAAGAGAAAAAGAGAAACAAAAGGTTCTAAAAGCCTACACAGATGCTTTAAGTATGGAGAGCGATAGGCTTTTATCTCCAGAGAGGATTGCCTACATTGCAACAACAAGGCTTAACCTTATAATTCCTGAGCCTAAACAGGTTATTTACATGGATATGTGAAGGAGTTTTTTTTAAGGTGCTTACTTCAACTGGTAAAAAAAAGCCATCAAATAGGGCAAAAGCCAACGATAAGCCTGTAAAGCAGACAAGCGTTAATATAGCAGCAGAGAAGCATAAAAATTTAGTCAGTGCTGTTGAAAAGCAGCGATACCTAAATTTTAGAATTACAGTGATTCAGTGGTTATTTCTCTTTGTGGTTGCACTTCTTGCTATTAAGGCGGTTGATATACAGATATTTAAATCAACTGATCTAACCATGAAGGCTGAGAAGGAGTATATAAAAACTATCACTGTTGAGGGAAAGCGTGGCGATATTATGGATAGAAACAGAAAACGGCTCACAACAACCATTGATACTGTATCAGTGGCTGCAATCCCCTCAGCCATAACCAATCCAGCAGAGACAGCAAGTAAACTTGCCACAATTTTAAAAATTGATAAAAAACGCCTGCAAGAGCAACTTAGTACAAAGAAAAATTTTGCTTGGGTAAAAAGAAAAATCTCACCTGCTGAGGCTGATAAGATAAAGCAGTTAAAGCTAAAGGGTATATTTTTTCAAGATGATGTTATCCGTTTTCACCCAAATAGAGAGCTTGCGGCTCAAGTTATTGGTATTACTGGATCAGATAGCAAGGGGCTTGAGGGGCTTGAATTTAGCCACAACAGTTTACTTGAAGGTAGAAATAAGAAGATTAAAATAACAAAAGATGCTGCTGGCAGGTATTACAATGAGGAAAAAAATATCAGAGAGAGTCTAAAGGGGGACTCATTGGTATTAACGATTGATAGCACAATTCAGTTTATCTCTGAAAATGCACTTCAAAAGGCTGTTGAGGATAACTCTGCAATCTCTGGCACTGCAATTGTTATGAAGCCAGATACAGGTGAAATTTTGGCAATGGCACACTATCCAACATTTAACCCCAACTCATTTGCCGATTTTGATCGCTCAAGATGGAGAAATAGGGCTGTATTAGATAGCTTTGAGCCAGGTTCAACCATGAAGGTATTTGTTGCAGCAGCAGTGATTGAGCACAAATATGTTAATCCTAAATCGCTATTTTACTGTGAAAAGGGGTTATACAGAGTTGGAGGATCAACAGTAAAAGATACTCATAGTTACGAGTGGCTCACGGTAAAAGAGATTATCAAATATTCAAGCAACATAGGAACAATTAAGTTATCTGAACTTATGGGAAAAAAGATGCTTTTTGACACTCTTAGCTCTTTTGGTTTTGGAAAAAAGAGTGGGATTGGACTTCCAGGAGATTCATCTGGAACTCTTAGCGACTATAAACGCTGGTCAAAGATTGACACTGCTGCTATCTCATTTGGGCAAGGAATGGCTACTTCATCACTTCAGCTAATTACAGGAATAAGTGCAATTGCAAATGGTGGTCTTTTGGTCAAACCAAAAATCATAAAGGAGATATTAAGCCCAAATGGGGAGGTAAAAAAGGAGTTTAAAACTGAACCTGTTAAGCAGGCTATATCTAAAGAGACAGCACAAATTATTAGAGATATGATGCGATCTGTTGTGGAGCCTGGTGGAACTGGAACTAATGCAGCAATTGAGGGTTACTCTGTCTGTGGAAAGACTGGAACAGCTCAAAAAGCCTCTAAAACAGGGGGATACTCAAAAGATAAATATACTGCCCTGTTTGTTGGATTTGCTCCTCAAGAGAGAGCACAGCTTGTTGTGCTTGTTGTGGTTGATGAGCCTCCTCGTTCCCATTATGGCGGTGTTGTTGCTGCCCCTGCTGTTAAGAGCATAATGAGCGAATCTTTTAACTATCTTAAAATTCCTCCAGATATGCCTTCCCTGACCGCCACTCCAATTTCATCAAATATAGTTAGTGGTTCTGATGCCTTAACTGAGAATGTTAATAGCAATAACAGTGCAGCTAATACAGCTCAATCTCAAGAGGTAAAGCATAAAACACGTTATTCATATAAAAACTCAAGTGGAAAAATTAAAAGCATGGAGACCAAAATAGAGTGAAACTCTCCTATTTGATTAAAAATTGTAGCCCTGTTTGGAATCGTATAATTTTGCCATCAAATCAAGATGAGCATAACCATCTGTTAGGCTCAATTGACGAGCACAATAAGCAAGATCATTACCACCATCAAACAGGCGACCCAGAGATTACATCTATCCATGCCAATGCTTCTGAAGTAAAAGCGGGCGGGCTTTTTATTGCAATAAAAGGTTTTAAGGCTGACGGGCACGATTTTATTGATAAGGCTCTTGCCAATGGTGCGGTTGCTGTTATCACGGAGCAAAAAATAGCAAGAAAAGAGGGTGCTAACTTAGCACATTGCCCAATATTTG
The DNA here is from genome assembly GCA_015232465.1 of Desulfamplus sp. Lineage (GTDB taxonomy): Bacteria > Desulfobacterota > Desulfobacteria > Desulfobacterales > Desulfobacteraceae > Desulfamplus. The sequence goes on along the minus strand of JADFZO010000043.1, from coordinate 1,283 downwards.
TTGAGGTGCAAGATAGCAGAAAGGCTATGTCATCAATTGCAGCAAGATTTTATGGCAATCCTTCTGACTCAATGGTTTTAATCGGCATAACAGGCACTAATGGCAAAACAACAACTGCATTTTTGATTGAGAGCATTTTAAAATCAGCAGGCTACAAAACTGGAGTAATTGGTACTGTAAATTACAGATACAATAATCAAGTTTTTGAAAACCCTGTAACAACTCCTGAATCTATTGATCTGCATAAAATTCTTGCTCTTATGAGAGATGCTGGAGTAACTCATGTTGTGATGGAGGTCTCATCTCATGCAATTGATCTTCACAGAGTTAGAGATTGTGAGTTTGATGTTGGAGTTTTTACCAATTTAACTCAAGATCATCTTGATTACCATAAAACTATGTCAGCCTATTTTTCGTGTAAAAAGCGTTTTTTTACAAAGCAGCTTAAAAGGGGGAAAAAGGCTCAAAAGAGCGTTGCAGTTATCAATGTTAATGATGAGTATGGGCAGACTCTTGCTCAAGATTTTTCTAAAGATGTTAAAGATAAAGATGTATCTTTAAATCTTATTACTGTTGGATTTCAAAGCAATAATAGTGATATTTTTTGTAGTAACATCAAAGATGATATTTCAGGTTTAAAGGGCAACTTGCATATTGGATCAGAGATTGGAGCAAAAATTGGATCGAAGATTGGGGCAGAGATTGGATCGGTTCATCTAATTGATTTTAAATCAAAACTGACTGGCAACTTTAACCTTGAAAATATCTTGTGTGCAGTTGGTGCAGCTCACGCTATTGGCATATCTTTTGAGGCAATTAAAAATGGAGTTGAATCTTGTGAAGGTGTTCCGGGTCGGTTGGAGCGTGTTCAAAGTTTCGATCAGTTAGAGCAATTCGATCTGTTAGATCAATTAAACCAATTTAATCAACTAAAAAGAGATGATTTTGATCGCTATGCGTTTGTTGATTATGCCCACACACCTGATGCACTTGAATCTATCCTTAAAACTTTAAAGATGAGGGCACCAGCTCGGCTTATCTCAATTTTTGGTTGCGGCGGAGATAGAGATAAAACCAAACGCCCAATAATGGGGAAGATTGCATATAGTTACAGCGATATAGCAATCATAACATCAGACAACCCAAGATCAGAAAATCCAGATGCCATTATAGAAGATATAGTTGCTGGTATAAAATATAAGAGTGTTAGCTCAAAAAAGATAGTTGTTGAGCCAGATAGAGCAAAAGCCATTGAAATTGCTGTTACACTTTCAGAGCCAAAC
>JADFZO010000042.1 GCA_015232465.1 Desulfamplus sp. | reverse complement strand
AATATATCCTAAGCCTTATAAAACAAGCTTTAAGAAAAATAAAAGATAATGACATATAAAATATTATAAAAGAGTTGTAATCACGTCGGGTAATTTTGACAATGGCGATAATATTAAAAGAAAATATATATATGAAACGTGCATTTACTCTTGAATATTGGAAAGATGATGGCTGGTATGTTGGAAAAATTAGAGAAATTCCAGGAGTTTTTAGTCAAGGTGAGACGATAGAGGAATTAGAAAACAATATTGAAGATGCCTATAAACTACTCATGGAAGAGACTCCTAAAATTGATCATCCAATCTCTCAGAGCATAGGTGAACTTATGTTATGTGAATTCTGCAACGGAGAAACAAGAACAAAAAAAGTTAAATAGCAACATTGGTATAATAAACGTCTATATATTATTGAGAATGTAAATGCTGAGGTATGCAAAGAGTGCGGAGAGAGATATTTTCATGCAAAAACCCTTGATGCTGTTGATAAGTTTCTTTCGCAAGAGCATCCTGTAAAGGCAAATATTGAGGTGGAGATAGTAAATTTTAGTCTCGCAACCGCTTAAAATATGAGAACAATTTTTCAATTTTTTTTAAATATATTCAAAAAAAGGAATAAATCATGGAAACAACACTAAAAACAACACTGTTAAACAGTTGGCATAGATCAAACGGTGCAAACATGGCAAATTTTGGCGGATTTGATATGCCGCTGTGGTATGAAACTGGCGTAAAACTTGAGCATTTAGCAGTGGTTGAATCTGCTGGAATCTTTGACACAAGCCACATGGCGTGCGTTATGGTTACTGGCAAAGATGCCTTTAATCTTTTGCAGCTTTGCCACACAAGAGACCTTACAAACTTGCAAGATGGACGCTGCGTTTATGGTGCAGTGCTAAACGAAAATGGTCATGTGATTGACGATGCGATTGTTTACAAATTTGATGAGACAAATTACATGGTTTGTGTAAATGCTGGCATGGGGGGAGCAGTTGCAAGCCATTTTCAAAACAACAAATCAACGCTTAATGCTGCTCTTGATAGACCTGTTGAAGTAACGGTTACTGATCTTTCTGAGAAAGTTGCCAAAATGGATATTCAGGGCAAAAACTCAATAAAAATTTTAAAAAAGGTTCTTGATCCTGATTGCGTAAAGACTCTTTTTGATAAAATGCCCTATTTCTCTTTTAAGGGCAATTTGAATTCTGATTCAAACGTGAGGCTTAAAAACGGAACTCCCCTTCTTCTGTCTCGCTCTGGTTATACTGGTGAATTTGGCTTTGAAATCTTTATCTCGCCTGATGCTATTGTTGAGCTTTGGCAAGATATTCTTGAGGCTGGAAAAGAGTATAATCTTATTGCCTGCGGACTTGGTGCAAGAGACTCATTAAGGGCTGGTTCAGTGCTGCCTCTATCGCATCAAGATATTGGTGGTTGGAAATTTCTTAACACCCCTTGGGATTTTGCTCTGCCCTACAATGCAGATAAAAGCGGATTTACCAAAACTTTTGTTGGCTGCAACGCCCTTTTAAATCCTGAAAATTCAAAATACACCTATCCGTTTGTTGGGCAAGATTTACGAAAAATTGGAGCTGGTGCTGATTCTCAAGTTCTTGATAGTAGTGGCAATCAAATTGGAATCGTCTTAACCTGTGCTACTGACATGGCAATTGGTTGGCATGATGGAAAAATTTACAGCATTGTATCTTCAAATCTGCCAGAAGGATTTAAGGCAAAGGGGATAAGTTGCGGATTTGTTCTTGTTGACCAAAAACTTGAAGTTGGGACAAAATTGGTTCTTCAGGAGAAGAATAGAAAAATCAGCGTAACAGTTGTGAATGATGTTAGACCAGATAGAACAGCAAGATTGAAAATATCTACGTTTTTATAATTTGTTCATAAAAGGAGGCAGTTATGTCAACAGCATTAATGAGAAGATATATCACAAGTGATGAGTTGCCATTATCATGGCAAAAAGAGATTGATGCTAAACCTAAGGAGCTTTTTTATATAACAATTAATAAAGCTGAACCAGTTGATTATGATGATGATGGAAATCCTATGCCTCCAGAGAGCCAAATCAGCGAAAAATTAGTCAAAGCGGTTGAGGTAAGTGATGCTTCTTATAAAAAAGGGAATTTTACACGTTGCTCAACAAAAGAAGAGAATGATGCTTTCTTTAAGGCTATCTGGAGTGAGGAGGCTAATTAAACATGCCTCAATATCAAAAAGATTACACAGATGACTTTAAAAAAGATGTTAAAGAGATCAAATCAGACTTTGAACTGCAAAAAAGATTAATGAAAAAGATAGATGAGATTGCTGAAAATCCTCATCACTACAAGCCTCTTAGAAATGTTCTTAAAAACAGAAGGCGTGTTCACATTGGAAGTTTTGTATTAATTTTTGAGATTTTAGAAGAAGAGAAAATAGTTGTATTTCATACATTTAAACACCATGACGAAGCATATTAAAGGAGATAATTAAAATGAAAGAGATAACCGAACTTAATTTACCAGAAAATTTAAAGTATTCAGATTCTCACGAGTGGGCAGGCGTTGAGGGTGATGTTGTAACCATTGGCATTGACGATTATGCTCAAGATCAGTTGGGAGAGGTGGTTTTTGTTGAGGTGCCTGAGGTTGGGGCAAACTATTCAAAAGGGGATCAGTTTGGCACAGTTGAGTCTGTAAAAGCTGTCTCTGAAATCTACACTCCTGTTTCTGGAGAGATTGTTGCTGTTAATGAAGCTCTTGCTGATTCGCCTGAGCTTGTCAATAATTCACCTTATGAAAATGGCTGGATCATCAAGATAAAAGCTGACAATATTTCAGAGCTTGATACACTTAAAGATAAAGCATCTTATCTTGAGATGCTCAAAGGGTGATTATTATGAAACAATCTAACACTATGCGTTATCTTCCGCACACAGAAGAAGATATTAGGCAGATGCTCGCTGTAACTGGGTATAAATCCTTAGATGATCTTTTTCCGACAATTCCGTCAGATTACAGAGTCAAAAAAGAGATGTGTCTGCCAAAACCTTTGACAGAGTGGGAGTTAAACGCCCACATATCAGAGCTTGCTTCCAAAAACGCATCATCTTGTTCTCATAAAGTTTTTATTGGGGCTGGAAGCTATGCTCACCACATTCCATCAATCATACCCTATCTGATTTCACGATCAGAGTTTATGACTGCATACACCCCATATCAGCCTGAAATTAGTCAAGGCACGTTGCAGGGAATTTATGAGTTTCAGACAATGATAACTGAACTTTTAGGAACAGAGGTTGCCACAGCTTCTCATTATGATTGTGGAACAGCTCTTGCTGAGGCTCTTCTTATTTCACTTCGTAAAAAGAAAAATATCAAAAAAGTTGCTGTCTCATCTTTAGTTCACCCTCACCACAGACAAATTGTAAAGACCTATCTTGAGCCAGCAGGCTATAAAATGGTTGAGTTGCCAGCAACTTTAAATGGCACAACAGATCTATCGCCTCTTGATGGAATGGACGATATTGCAGCAGTTGCTGTTCAATCTCCAAACTTTTTTGGCTGTATTGAAGATATTGCAAAGGTCAAATCTGTTGCTGAATCTAAAAAAATAATGTGCATAACATCATTTACAGAGGCTATTGCTTATGGACTCTTAAAAAAGCCTGGTCAATTGGGTTCTGATATTGTGGTTGGCGAGGGTCAAAGTTTGGGTATTGCTCAATCTTTTGGTGGTCCTGGTCTTGGAATTATGACAAGTAGCAAGCAGTTTGTTCGAGACCTTCCAGGGCGACTTGTTGGGCGGACAAAAGATAGACGCGGAGAAGATGGATTTGTATTGACTCTATCAACAAGAGAGCAGCACATCAAAAGGGAGAAAGCAAGCTCAAATATCTGCTCAAACAATGGGCTTAATGCCATGACTGCTGGAATCTATTTGGCAACAGTTGGCAAAATTGGAATTAGACAAATTGCACAGTTAAACCACGATAAAGCGGTCTTTTTAAAGACAAAACTTGAAGAATCAGGATTTAAGATTGCATTTAAAACCCCATTTTTTAATGAATTTTTAGTAAAAGCTCCTGATGGATTTGCACAAAAACGTGAAGCACTAAAACAAAAGGGGATTGTTGCAGGACTTAATATTGAAAAATATTATCCAACCCTTAAAAATCACTATCTATTTTGTGCAACTGAAATCTTTTCTAAAGATGATATTGAATTGCTTGCAAAGGAGGTGAAGTGATGGAAGATCAGAACAGTTGCAGAGGCGGATTTACAAATTGCCTTAATGCACAGCAGATAGGGGCAAGCGGGCTTATATTTAAAGAGCGTTTTTTATGGGAAAAGAGCCGTGAAGGCAGATGTGCAATCTCAATTCCAGCCCAAGATGTTGCAGAGTCTCAACTTGACCCATCACTTGTAGGAGAAGCCCCAGATTTACCGCAACTTAGTGAAATGGACGTTGTTCGCCACTACACACGCCTATCTCAATGGAATTTTGGGGTTGATTCTGGCATGTATCCACTTGGCTCTTGCACAATGAAATACAATCCAAAAACCAACGAGGTTCAGGCGTCACGTCCTGGATTTGCTGGTGCTCATCCTCTGCTTGATGAAGATTTATCTCAAGGTGCTCTTGAGATGATGTATAATTTAGAGCAGTATCTTGCTGAAATTACTGGCATGGAGGCTGTAACACTTCAGCCAGCAGCTGGGGCACATGGTGAGCTTGCTGGAATGCTTGCAATTCATGCCTACCATGCAAAAAAGGGTCATCAGAGAAAAAAGATAATCATTCCAGATACAGCACACGGCACAAATCCAGCAAGTGCAACCCTTTGCGGATATGAATCAATCAACATTCACTCTGGCGAAGATGGAATTCTTACGCCTGAAGCTGTAGCTGCTGTAATGGATGAAGAGACTGCTGGAATTATGATTACAAACCCAAATACTTTGGGGCTTTTTGAAGAGAACATCAAAGAGATTGCAAAGATTGTTCATGCAAAAGGTGGGCTTGTTTATGGCGATGGTGCAAACATGAACGCAATCATGGGAATTGTAAAACCAGGGGAACTTGGAATTGATGTTCTGCATCTGAATTTGCACAAAACTTTTAGCACGCCTCATGGTGGCGGTGGTCCAGGCTCTGGTCCTATTGCTGTTGTAAAAGAGCTTGAGCCATTTTTGCCTGTTCCAAGGGTTGTTAAAGTAGATGGCACCAGCGACAAAAAAAGTTGCACTATTTCTGGTGATGGCAGCATATATACTTTAGTCTATGACAAACCAGATTCAATGGGCAGAATGATGACATTTCACGGACACTTTGGGATCATGTTAAGAGCATATTCGTATATTCTCTCAATGGGTTCAGAGGGTCTTACAGATGTTAGCAAACTTGCGGTTCTAAATGCCAATTATATCAAAGAGTCCTTAAAAGATTATTTCCATCTGCCATACAACAGACCATGTATGCACGAGTGCGTATTTACTGACAAATTCCAATCAGATAATGGCATTACAACTCTTGATATGGCAAAACGAATTATGGATTATGGATTTCACCCGCCAACAGTCTATTTTCCGCTTGTTGTTCATGGGGCGATTATGATTGAGCCAACTGAAACAGAGTCAAAAGAGACAATCGACCAATTTATTGATGCTCTAAAATCTGTGGCACAAGAGGCAAAAGAGAACCCTGAAATACTAAAATCTGCTCCGCATCTTCCAAAACTCTCAAGGCTTGATGAGGTGTCAGCAGCAAGAAAGCCTGTGTTGAGGGGGTAGGCAACAACATCAGACGGATTAGAGAATAAGTTGACCAGAGTAGATTTGACAACTTTTTGAAAGTTGTCAAATCTCTACAACACAAAAAGCAATTACCCATAAGACAGATATTATGACCCATGAGTTCATTTGCAAGCCCCCACAAATCATAGATTTAGGTTTAATTGACTACACCAAAGCCTTTGAGATGCAAAAAGAGCTTGTCGCTAAAATGATCAATGGCGATATTGAACATGATGTTATTCTAATACTTGAACATCAGCCAGTCTTTACACTTGGAAAACGTGGGGGCAGGGAAAATCTTGTGGTGTCAGAGGAGTTTCTTAGATCAAAAAATATTGAGATTATTCAGACTGAACGAGGCGGAAACATAACCTATCACGGACCTGGGCAGCTCATTTTTTATCCGATTGTGAACATTGAAAAGAGAAAACTTGGGGTGTCTGATTTTGTTTGTGCATTAGAAGAGACAATGATCAGAACATCAAAAGATTTTAGCGTAAACGGTGTGAGAGATGCTAAAAATCATGGAATTTGGGCTAAAAATAGTCAAACAGGGGTAAATGCAAAACTTGGAAGCATTGGTCTATCTGTAAAGCGTGGCATATCTTTTCATGGCCTTGCACTTAATGTAAATCTTGATCTTACGCCTTTTAGTTGGATTAACCCTTGTGGCATGGCTGGAATTTTAATGACCTCTCTTGAAAATGAAACCAAACACAATATTGCAATTAAGAGTGTAAAAGAGAAATTACTGCACCACTTTAAAGAGATTACAGGTATTGAAATATGACAACAACATTACAAACGCAGACAAAGCAATCAAGAGAAAAAAAACCAGTATGGCTTAAAAGAAATCTGCCCACAGGCTCTGATTTTGAAAAGGTAAGGCAACTTTTGAGCAAAGCAAGCCTTCACACAGTTTGTCAAGAGGCAAAATGCCCCAATATGTGGGAGTGTTTTTCAAGGCATACATCAACATTTATGATTATGGGAGATCAATGCACCAGAAATTGTAGATTCTGCAATGTTAAAACAGGCACGCCAATGCCTCTTGATCCTTATGAACCCAAAAGAGTTGCCAATGCTGCTCTTGAACTTGGTTTAAAGTATGTTGTTATCACATCAGTTACACGCGATGATTTAGAAGATGGAGGGGCTTCCCATTTTGCTCAAACTATTGGTGAGATCAAAAAATTATCTCAAATAGATGCTCAAAAACAGGCTCAAAAGATCAAAGTTGAAGTTTTAATACCAGATTTTCAAGGTGATCTTGATGCCTTAAAGGTTGTAATTGATGCTGAACCTGACGTGCTAAACCACAACATTGAGACTGTACCATCTCTATATCAAACTGTCCGACCAGAGGCAATATATCAAAGATCGCTTGAGTTGATAGAGCGAGCAAGCAACATAAATAGAACAATGCCAATAAAATCTGGAATTATGGTTGGACTTGGAGAGACAAAAGATGAGCTTAAAGCGACAATTATTGATCTTTACAATCATGGCTGCAAAATTTTAACGATTGGGCAATATCTTCAGCCTTCGGCAAAACATCTGCCAGTTGTAAAATTTTATGAGCCAAAAGAGTTTGATGAGTTAAAAGAGTTTGCAGAATCTGTTGGCTTTAAATCTGTGGCATCAGCCCCATTTGTGAGAAGTTCGTATCAGGCTGATAAGTTGTGTTGCGGATAATTTGGCAAAAATTTTGATCAAATTGATTAATTTAATTACAAAGCCTTAAATCTTAATTACTTTTGAAATGTGCTTGGAGTATTTTTAACAGCTTTAAAGTGGTGTTTAAGATTCATAAGGCTCTCAGCCTGACCTATTATAAAAAAGCCCCCTATTTTTAAGGCGTTATAAAGGCGATTGACAACCTTTTCTGTAGTTGGCTCATCAAAGTAGATCATAACATTACGGCATAAAATAACATCAAATTTCTCGTCAGGAATAGGATCAGTGATCAGATTAAATTTTTGAAAGTCAATATGCCTCATAATCTCTTTTTTCACCCTAATAAGCCCCGCACTTTTACCTAACCCTTTTTGAAAATATTTGTGCAAAATAGCGACTGGGACATTTCTAACACGCTCTTGTGAATAGACTCCTCGCATGGCTGTATTTAAGACTGAATGGGAAATATCTGTAGCAAGCATTTTAAATTGGAGAGATGCTTCAATCATCTGAACAGCTACAGAATACGGCTCATCACCAGTAGAAGATGCAGCACACCATATTTTGAATGTCTTTGGGGTGCTCTGGGCATTCGCAAGGCTAAGAGCCTGCACCATCTTTTGGATACTTGCATTCTCTCTAAAAAAGAATGAGTGGTTCGTAGTTACGGTATCTATGAACTCTATAACCTCAGCCTTGTTATTCATTAAATAGTTAAGGTAATCACGACTTGAGGATATTTTTGTGCTTCTCATCCGTTTGGCAATCTTTGACTTTAAAAGCTCCATCTTGCCAATATGGATATTAATACCAGACTCTTCATATATAAGATGCGAAAGAGTATTAAACTCTTTATTTGAAATATCTATTGTTCCCATGCCCTCTTTTTTATTATACTAAAATTATAAAATCAAGATTATAAAATTGAGTGGAAATTTAGTATAGTTTGTGTAAGACTCTTTGTTGTCATTTAAGTTTTATCTAAATTTTGTCGATATAATCCAATATTTATTAAAAGCCACCTAAAACTTGTTTTGACATAAGGAGGTTAATTATGATGACACTAAAAAGAGTCTATAAAGTGGCTATCTGCCTACTTTTCATCTGCCTGCCAACACACTCTTTTGCTTATGACTATCTTGTTGACTTTATTTCAGAAAATTATAAAGAGACTGGTGCACAAAAGGCTGGTGGTCCAAAAATATACCACACAATTCAAATTGAAACTGAAGATTTAGGATCAAGAGTCCTTAAATTGACAGGCGATGATCTTGATTATCGTATCTGGCTGAGGCAATATCTGACAAATGCAAAAAAGCTGATTATCAAAGTTCCAGAAGATCAAAATCCTGCATTTAGGACATCAAAGCTCTTTGATATTGATATTAGCATGGTTCACCCAATCTCTGATACTAATTGGCAAACAATAGACCCAATTGAGATTGGAGTGCCTCCGCTGCCTCCACCTTATACGGGTAAAAAGCATATTCTTATTGTTGATAATGACCCTAAAAAGAGAGCATTAATTGAGATGGTTGTAAAAGAGCTTAAATTTCCAGTAACTATTGCTGCAAATTTTTATGATGCTTTAAATATTTTTACCAATCAGCCAGATAAGTTCAACCTTGTTATTGCTGATGGTAACACATACAACGGAATCAGCAGCATAAGCCTTGTTAAAAATATTCTTGAAGCAGCTCCAGATATTCCAGTAATTATTGGGACAGACTATAAAGAGGAAAAGACACGAGCAATGTTGACAGATTTTTTTGCAGGCTTTAGCCGTGTAATCATAAAACCGCTTGTGTTAAAAGAGCTATCAAAGACCATTTTACAGGTGCTTGAGAAAAAGGTATGATCTTAAATAACTATAAATTGCTAAAAGTTTTATGCTGCTGTTTGACCCTTTTATCTTTTTGGTCTATACCAGCTATATCTGACGAAGAAGATGGATATGAAAAGATAAAAACGTGTTATGAAAACTTTATGAAGTGCGAATTGACAAGAACTGACGCAGATGACCACTTTGATGGCAAGCCATTTAAGATTGTTATGATAAATCTCTTTAGTGTTGTACGTGAAGGAGATATTTTAATATTCACAGGTGCTGTCAACTGCTGGGTAGTTGATAAACATGAGATGCTTTTTGTTGCATTAGGTGTAAAAAAAGTTTTAGATTATGAGAAGGTCTCATACTATGTTGTGAGAAAAGAGAATTTTTCAATAATTGCGACCCAGCTTATGAATTATCCTTACAAAGAGCGGTGTCAGTGGACGCAATATTGGCTTAATCTTAATTAATTGGTATTGATTGGCTTTTTCCCCTTAGCCAAATAAAACAATAATCAAAATATCCTTTAGGTAAAAATAAAAAAATGATGAACCAAAACTCAAAAATAGCTGTAATTGGACTTGGATATGTTGGACTGCCTCTTGCTGTCCATTTTGGCGAGAAGTATGAGACAATAGGCTTTGATCTAAAAAAGAGCATTATTGAAAATTGCAAAAAGATGCAAGACCCCACAGGCGAGGTCTCTTTTGAAGAGTTTAAGCGTGCTGTAAAATTCACCCCAACAGATGATCCTGCAATGCTAAGTCAGGCAGATTATATAATTGTTGCAGTGCCAACACCTATTGACAAGGCTCGACGACCAGACCTCTACCCTGTTGAGAGTGCATCTGTAACTGCTGGTAAATATATGAAAAAAGGGGCTATTGTCATCTTTGAGTCAACAGTCTATCCTGGGGTAACTGAAGATATTTGCGTCCCTATTCTTGAAAAAGAGTCTGGATTTTCATGGAAAAAAGATTTTCATGTTGGTTACTCTCCTGAGCGTATAAATCCTGGGGATAAAGAGCACACACTCACAAAGATTGTTAAGGTTGTCTCTGGAGATGATCCAGAGACTCTTGAAAAGGTGGCTGATCTTTATAGCTCTATTGTTACTGCTGGAGTTCATAGAACCCAAAATATCAAAGAGGCTGAGGCTGCAAAGGTTATTGAAAATACTCAGCGTGATCTAAATATTGCTCTGATGAATGAGCTTGCCCTAATTTTTGACAGGCTTGGCATTGATACAAAAAATGTGCTTGAAGCTGCTGGTTCAAAGTGGAATTTTCTAAAGTTTTTTCCGGGTCTTGTTGGGGGGCACTGCATTGGCGTTGATCCATACTACCTAACATTTAAGGCTCAATCTGAAGGGTACCACCCAGAGGTTATTTTAGCTGGCAGAAGAATCAACGATAACATGGGAAATTTTGTCGCCCAAAAATGTATAAAGTTGATGAGCAATGCTGGTAAATCTATAAAAAATGCAAAGGTTGCGATTTTAGGACTCACATTTAAAGAGGATTGCCCTGATCTTCGCAACACAAGAGTTGTTGATATTTTTCAAGAACTTAAAGAGTATGGAGTTGATGTTATGGTTCACGATCCAATGGCTGAACCTTCTGATGCACTCAAATATTATGGGATTAAACTTAGCAATTGGCAGGATTTAAATAATCTTGATGCACTCATACTTGCTGTCTCTCACGCTGAGTACAAAAAGATGTCAACCAAAGATTTTATATCAATGCTTAAAAAAGATGGCTCGCTTATTGATGTTAAATCTATTTTAGAGCCTCAAGTGGCAAAAAGCCTTGGAGTCTCTTTTTGGAGGCTGTAAATCATCAGTTATTCTGGAGACTTAAATGAGTTACCCCCCCCATATTACTAACGAGCTATTAACAAATTCAGCATCATGGCTTGTAACTGGTGCTGCTGGATTTATAGGCTCAAATCTTGTTGAAGCCCTGCTTAACCTAAATCAAAAGGTTACAGGGCTTGATAATTTTTCAACTGGTTTTAAGCACAATTTAGATGAGATTAAGCTGGCTGTAACTGCTAAGCAGTGGTCAAACTTTACCTTTATAGAGGGCGATATTAGAGATACCAAAACCTGTTTAGCTGCATGTTCAAATCAAGATTATCTGCTTCATCAAGCTGCACTTGGCTCTGTGCCCCGCTCTGTTGCTGATCCTTTAAACACACACGAAAATAATATAACTGGACATCTTAATATGCTTGTTGCTGCCCGTGATTGTGGTATAAAACGGTTTGTCTATGCTGCTTCAAGCTCTACTTATGGCGATCAACCTAACCTTCCTAAAGTTGAGGATAAGATTGGTCGCCCACTTTCGCCCTATGCTGTAACTAAATATGTAAATGAGCTTTATGCTGATGTGTTTGCAAAAGTTTATGGTGTTGAGAGCATTGGGCTTCGTTACTTTAATGTCTTTGGCAGACGACAAGACCCAAATGGAGCTTATGCTGCTGTTATACCTCTTTGGTTCTCATCTCTTATAAATGGCAAACCTCTCTATATTAATGGAGATGGCAAAACCAGCCGCGATTTTTGCTATATTGATAATGCTGTTCAGGCAAATATTTTGGCTGCTTTGACTCAAAATAGAGAGGCTATAAATCAGGTCTATAACGTAGCTTTTGGAGAGCAGACCACTTTAAATGAGCTTTTTTTTATGATTCGTGAGCTTGTAGCCCAAAAATATCCAGAGGTTATGAAAATTGAGCCAACATATCGCGACTTTAGAAAAGGAGATGTTCGCCACTCATTGGCAGACATCTCAAAAGCGTCAAATTTTTTAGGTTACAAGCCTATTTTTTCGTTAAGTAAAGGTTTGGATCAAGCTGCAAAATGGTATATGAAAATATAAATCTGTTAGAAAATGGAGAAAATTTATGAAAAATGTTAAAAATCTAAAAATGCTTTTCGTGCTTTTCTCTGTTCTATTTTTTGATGTAGATGCAAGCTCAAAAGAGACAATTATCTGGGGGCATGGCTGTATTCCACCTTTATATCTCTGTGAAGGTGATAACGTTAGAGGAGTTGCGGCTAATATTGAAAATATTGTGTTTGAAAATTTGCCAGATTATAAACATGAGCGATTGAACAGCAACCTTGAGAGGATATTGGAGAGTCTAAAAACTCAAGATAAATTTTGCTGCTCTGCCATAGCAAAAAATCCTGAGAGAGAGGAATTTGCCTATTTTTCAATTCCAGCAGCAATAGTTCCGCCAATACATATTTTTATAAGAAAAGATGACCATGCAGCCTTTGGCGGAGCTGATGTTGTATCGTTAGATAAAACCTTAGAAAAGACAAACTTAAAATTTGGATACCCCTCTGCACGCAGTTTTGGCTCTGAGATTGACGCAATCATAAAAGCACACGCAAACGCCCCGCATCTATCTGAAACCTACTCATCAGATATAGTGGATCAGCAGATTGAACTCTTAATTAACAGACGGATTGACTACACAATTGGAGGCTATTTTGCTCTTAAAATAGCAGCAAAAAAATTGGGGGTTCAAGATGAGATTTTACCAATTAGAATCAGCGAAAAAGAGGAGTATTTAGCTCTCTATTTTGTCTGTCCAAAAAACGGTTGGGGCAGAGCAATGGTAGAGAAGATAAATGCTATTTTAAAAAAAGAGCTGCCTACAAAGCGATACTTTGAATATTTTAAGCCATATTACGATAATGGCACAGAAGATGAGTTTAAACAGCAGTATGAAAATATTTTGATTAAACCGATTGTTGAATAGTAATTTTTTGGAGTAATCGCCCCATGCAGCTAATATATCGCAACTCAATCGCCCAAAACCTGATTATCAGTTTAGTTATTATGATCTTAGTTGTCTCTGCTTTTACCATATTCTCTATTTATCAGTTCAAAAAGAAAGATTTCATGCTCCAATTAGAGCAAACTGCTGAAAACTCCCTAAACTATTTAGTTGAAGCTTTAGACGAGCCGTTTTGGCAGATGAACACAGAGGCTATAAAGGGTATAGGCAGTGCTTTTGCTAAGAATGATCTAATATCCAAGCTAATTATCACAAATGCAAAAGGGGTGAGTGTAGTCCACATAGATAAAGAGGAGGATTTAAGGCAGATCACTAAATCAGCAAAAATTAGGCATCAAAACATCATTTTAGGTCATATTAATATAAGTGTTACAACAAAACAATACAGACAGCACACCCACAACCTTCTTAAATACTCCATAACTACACTTATCGCCATTTTAATTACCATAATTTGGGGAACAAACTTTTTATTAAGGCGATTTTTTAAAAACCCTCTTGAAGATTTAAATGACATTGTAATTGCCTACTCATCAGGAAACTACAACTTTTTTAACGCCCATATCCACACTCACTCTCCATTTATTGAGTTTGAGCCATTTATTGAGGTTCTAAAAAAGATGGACTCAACAATAACAGCCCAGATAGATGAGTTAAAATTGGCTGAGGCAAGGTATCGAAGCATTTTTAACAACTCTATGGAGGGGATATTTCAAACAACCCCTGAAGGTAAGGTTATTATTGCAAATCCAGCTTTAGCACGTATTCTTAAATACGATTCACCAGAGGAGCTTATCTCATCTATAAATGATCTATCAAAAGATTTTTACATTGATACCTCAATTAGGGTTAAATTATCGGCAATATTAGCTGAAAAAGGTTTTGCAAAAGGCTTTGAATCAAAGGTCTTTTGCAAAGATAGTAGCGTGATTGATATATCTGAGAGTGTTCAAGCTGTAAAAGATGCAAATGGAAAACTCCTCTATTATGAGGGTGTAATTGAGGACATCACAGAGAAAAAAAAGATTGAAGAGCTAAAACTTGCAAAAGAGGCTGCTGAGGCTGCTACAAAGGCAAAAAATGAGTTTCTTGCCAATATGAGCCATGAGATACGAACTCCAATGAATGCTGTTATTGGATTTGCTGGGCTTGCTCTAAAAACTGATCTTACAACTAAACAGCGTGATTATATCTCAAAGGTTGAGTCATCTGCTAAATCTCTGCTTGGGCTTATTAATGATATACTCGATTTTTCCAAGATTGAGGCTGGTAAATTGGAGATGGAGTCAATCTGTTTTAATCTTGAGGATGTTATCCAGAGTGTTGCAAATATTGTCTCTATAAAAGCTGCCCAAAAAGATATTGAGTTTATAATCTCAATAGATAGAGATTTGCCTCTATTGTTAATTGGTGATCCGCTCCGATTGGGTCAGGTTTTGACAAATCTTTGCAACAATGCAGTTAAGTTTACCCAAGCAGGTCATGTGCTTGTAAAGTGCGAGCTTATAGTTATGGATCATAAGATGTGTCAGCTTAAATTTTCAGTCTCAGATACTGGTATTGGCATGACTGAGGAGCAGATGTCAAAGCTCTTTTCTGCCTTTTCTCAGGCTGATAGCTCAATAACCCGCCAATTTGGAGGAACAGGGCTTGGGCTAAGTATATCTAAGCATCTTGTTGAGATGATGGGGGGGCAGATTGATGTTAATAGCCAATTGGGTAAAGGGAGCACATTTGCATTTACAGCACAATTTCTCCATAAAGCTCTACAAAATCAAAAACCTCAACCAATTCCAATTGATTTAAACGGGTTAAAGGTTCTTATTGTTGATGATAATAGAGCAGCCTTAGAGATATATGAGGAGCAGGTTAAATCGTTTGGATTTAGAGCAACAACCGTTGAATCTGGAGTTGAGGCTATTGCAGAGCTTAAAAAAGCTCACTCTAAAGGCGATATTTACGATTTAATATTGATGGATTATAGAATGCCAGAGATAGATGGCATAGAGACATCAAAGCAGATAAAAAATGATCCAGATTTGGCAAATCTACCGTTGATAATTATGATAACAGCATTTGGTCGTGATCAGGTGATAAAGCAGGCGGAACAGGTTGGAATTAAGGCATTTTTAATGAAGCCTGTTAGTAGCTCCTTGATGCTAAATACAATAATGGATCTCTTTAATCAGGAAAAAGCTCAAGTTAGATTAAACAATTTAGCGTATAAATATCCACCAGAGGAACATATTATTACGTCCCAAGCTAATACAAAAGATGTTGATATGGTTAAAAAGATGGAGCAGATTGTTGGCTCAAAGGTTCTTCTTGTTGAGGATAACCATCTAAATCAGCAGATAGCAAAAGAGATACTTACAGAAATAGGTCTTATTGTTGATGTTGCAAATAATGGTAAAGAGGCGACAGATGCAATAATAAATCAGAATGGTGATGGGCAATATGATCTTGTTTTTATGGATATTCAGATGCCTGTTATGGGTGGATATGAGGCTACTGCAATCATAAGAGAGCAGCCTCAATTTAAGGAGCTTCCAATAGTTGCAATGACAGCCCATGCAATGCAAGGTGCAAAAGAGTCGTGCATTAATGCTGGAATGGACGATTATATAAGTAAACCAATTGACCTTGAAGCTGTTTATAACGCTCTTGTAAAGTGGATAAAGCCAAAGGATAGAACAAAAATAGCCAAGGCAATAAATGATGCTCCTAATAAGCCAAAAGAGTTTAAGCTACCTGAAACTTTAGCTGGTATTGATCTAAAATCAGCTCTATCAAGAATTAGAGGCAACACGAGGCTTTTTAAAGATATTCTTCAAGATTTTGCCCAAGATTACTCTCTAATTACGAGCCAAATAGCCTCAGCAATAGAGTTAGGAGATATTGTGGCAGCAGAGCGTATAGCTCATACTGTAAAGGGTGTGGCTGGAAACATATCTGCTCAAGAGCTTTATTTAGCATCAACCGAGCTTGACAAGGCTCTTAGAGAGGGAAGAGATTCTGATTATTCAGAGCTTTTAGCAAACTTTGATGCGTCGCTAAAGCAGGTTTTAGATTCAATTGAGAGTCTAAACTTAGATGGGTGATGAAAAGCTAAAGAGATTTAATTGGTAAGAACAACCTTATGCTTTAAAAAATAGTCGCCCATAATAAGAAATATGAGCAAAATTCCATTTACAAGCTGAACAGTAGCACCGGGCAGTCCTAATGACATCTGAATAGCATCGCCCCCCACAAGAATACCAGCAAAAAATAGCGATGAGACAAATACATAAATAGGGTTAAGTTTAGCAAGCCATGCCACAATAATTGCTGTAAATCCATATCCTGACGAGATTGAGGCTGGGTATCCAAGATAGTGGTGAATGCCAGCAAGCTCTCCAACACCAGCAACACCAGCAAGTCCGCCACTTATTATCATAATCACAACTGTTGTTCTAAAAAAATCAATGCCTGCATATCTGCCAGCCTCTGGGTTTTCGCCAATTACTCTAACCTCATATCCAAATCGTGTCCTATAAACAAGAATTGCAAGTATGATAATAGATAAAATAGCAATAATTAAAGTAACATAATGTATTCTTGAGCCGGGTATAACTCCAAGTAGAGCTGCACTGCTTAGATTATTTGTTCCGGGAAATCCAAAACGGGTGCTACCTTTCCATGGTCCAACAATCAACATGGTTATAAGTTCAGCACATACATAATTTAGCATCAATGTTGAGATAACCTCGTTGATGGAGAACTTTATTTTAAGTATTGCTGGAATAAGACCCCAAAGTGCCCCGCCTATAAATCCAGCTAAAAACATAATTGGTATGAGTAGGTATGATGGAAGGATATCTCCCCACAAAAGACCAACCCATGTTCCCATAAGTGCACCCATCAAAAGCTGCCCTTCTGCCCCGATATTCCAAAACTTTGCCCTAAATGCAAGTGCAAGACCACCGCCTATAAGTATTAAGGGGATAGCTTTGGTTACAGTCTCTTTAAATCCATACATTGAGCCAAAAGAGCCGCTAACTATTTTACCAATAGCATAAAAAGGGTTGACCCCGCACAAAAAAAAGAGAAGACCAATAGCAATAAGAGATACGCAAAGAGAGCCGATATTGGTCATAAAAGATCGAAGCGGAGTTATTGAGTCTCTGTCATAAACAGTCAATTTTAACATTTTATTGTTATCCCTATTTTTCAGAGTCGCAGTAAATCTAAAATCATAGCCAAAATAAAGAGCACCATTGAGCTATTTAACAGGCTAAACTCAAATCTGTAATCTCTTTTAATGGTATAAAAGTGGCTTTTTACAAAAAATATAAATATACAAACTCCATTAGATGTAACTGCAAATTTAGTTATCCAACTTAAACCAAAATAGAAGATTGGGGTCATAATAAGCATGACGCTGTAAAGTAAAATCCATATTAACATAATCCTTTTAAGCTGTGAACGGCTAAAGAGTCCAACCATTGAAGCAAGTCTATATTTAGCATAGCTATCTTCATAATCATCTGCATAATTAAGAAGAATAAGCCAAAAGTGGGGAATCTGCCAGATGCCCAATATTGCCATAATAAAAATTATATCTCTATTTATCATTAAATTATTAACATCTAAGAAAAAAAGAAGTTCGCCTCCAGCAGCACTCCAACCCATTAGAGGTGGAATCATGCCGCATACTGAACCGGGTAAAATAGCAAGAGAAGTTCGAGATTTTAAAGGTGTGTAGATAGCGTTGTAAAATAGGATTCCAAAGAGGGCTAAAAATATGGTCGATATTGGGTTATGCGTAAATACAAATGCAGTAAGAGCAGATAAAATAAGTATAGATGCCTGAATCAATACTAACTTTTCAGAGATAGAGCCTAAAGGTAAAGGGCGTTTTGAAGTTCTTTTGAGGAGCTTATCTACATTACGGTCTTGATAGTTATTAAGAGCTCCAGCTCCAGAAGAGAGCAAAAACGAGGCAGTGGCTGTTATCCAAAATATTTTATCTGCATAAGGTGAAAAGAGCAAATATCCAAGCAGGGTAGATAAGGTGATTCCAAGTGCGATTACAATTTTTGAGACTTGGATATAGTTTAAAATAGCATAAAAAAGATACTTAAACTTACTCACCTTCGCCTTTTAACCACTCATTGTATTCATCTTCTGTAACAACTCTAAGTTCTGCTGTCATGTCAGCATGACCAATTCCGCAAAATTCAGTGCACTGAACTGAGAATTTACCAGTCTTTTGCGGGTAAAACCATGCGTAAGTGTGAACCTTTGGCACAGCATCAACCTTGATTCTGAAAGCTGGAATAAAAAGCCCATGAATCACATCATCTGAGGTGATGTTAAGGCGTATCGGGCGATTTTGAGGCACTACAATCTCGTTATAAATCTCCTTGCCATCAGGATACTTAAAAACCCATGAATACATCTGGGCAATGGTCTCTATCTCAAGTGCATTTTCTGGAACATTGCGTAGTCCAGCATAGGAGGACCACCCAACCCAAAACATGGATAGAGCTATAATTGTTGGGATTACAGTCCATACAACTTCAAGTTTCCAGTTACCCCGTATATCTGCTGGAGTGGGGTTTTTGCTTCGTCTATATTTTATGACAAACCATATCATAGTGATCGTTATAAGCGTAAGTAAAATGAGCGATATACCTATAATGTAGATAAAAGCCTCATCAACCTTTTCAACAGGGTTTATTATTGGGTTCATGGTATTTCTCCTTATCTAAACGCAACGTCCCAAAACATAAATCCAATCAAAATTGCAAGAAAGCCAACTGTTGAGAGAAATGAGGCTTTAATTAAGATAGACTCATATTTAAGGTGCATAAAAAACAGCAGAACAAAAGATGATTTTATAGATGCAACAATCACAGCAACCCATATATTTGCACTGCCAAAATCCATACGAGATACAAATATTGTTATAGCCGTTAAAAAGAGCAAAATCACAAGAACACCAAAAAGTCTGCTGTAAGATTGTATGTGGGTATTAGATTCTATATTGTCATTATCAATAGATTCTTCTCTCATTTTCTCTCCTAAACCATTGTAATTTTTTAATATATTTACTTTTTCAGAATACTAATGCCATTTAAATTCAACTTCTCTGTCATTAACTATATTATCAATAGATTTGTCCAATATCTCTTTTAGTTTTTTGGCTGTTTTGTCTAAGTCGTAAATTCCTGCCTTTTCGTTGAAAGCGTTGTCCTGCTCCAAAAAGTTGTACAATGTGAAAGTGTTTGTTTGGTAAATGTTCTCTGGATTGTGGTAGAGTTGTGCGATTTCTTTTTGTTTATCCTTTTCAAACTTTGGAAAAGGTATAATATCCCAATATTTTTGTGCAAAACTACCACCGTGTCCTCCTACTTTTACACAATCAATCACCCCCTTTTTTGTTAAATAATCCATATAGCATTTAACGCAAATACTTTGTGTTAAATCGTTTTTATAAAGCGTTATGCCGTGTATATTGGTTATGTAATTATCTTTTGCGGAACAAATTACAATACTTCTAAAAGTTCCTTCGGCACCAAATATGATTTCACCTTGTTGTAATGTTTTTAGTTTATTTGGATTTCCCAAGTAAATAACTTTGTCTATTGTCCCGTAGTCAGAAAAATTAGTTGGTAAAGCAAGACTGTAAAAGTTCTTGAAGTGCTTGTCCGAATAAATACTTTTACCAATATTACTTTCTTGTAAATTTTGACCACGACTAAGAGTGAAACCTAAATCGTAAATATTTGAAAAACCTAAACAGTAATTTTTTACAAGAATAGTTGTCTTTTTGAAAATCTCAGAGTATATGCCTGTGTCCAACCTCCCTACTTCTTCAATATCTTTTATGGTCGGCAATTCAAACTTAAAAGTATTGGGCTTTTGCTTATTCAAAAGTTCCGTTTCAATAAGCTGTAAAATAGTTTCGTGGCGTTCTTTAATTAATTGCTCTTTGTTTGTGATTGCTTGGGTTAGCAATTCAATAAATTGGATTGTGTGTTCTGAATTGTGGTTGGGTATTGGAATTTTGCAGTCCAAAAAGATTGTCTTTGCGTGTCGAATTGTTGCACCTTTCGGAACCATAAAATCCAACTGCTCACGAAAAATATTGTGCTTGATAAATGCTAATAAATAATATTTCTTTTCGGTTACTGGCAATCTGTATAAAGCACCCGAAAGCATATAATTGGGATAGTCTTTATCCAAAATAACTATTTCACCAATATTGCTGTCTTTAGAAATAATCAAATCGCCCTTTTTCAAATTCATTCTTACAAATGAATTTGGTATTATTGGCAAAGCTGTTTCGCTTGTAATTTCAGGCAAAAACGAATGTGGTTGTAATGCTTTTGTTCTTAAAAAATAGTGTGTTGATTTGCCGATATAATTTAAAGAACCGACTTCAACACCTAAATCTTTTCGTTGCAAAGGTCTGCTCAACACATCTCTGACGTAGAGGAAATTTTGATTAGGTATAACCAAGTCCATATACTGTGAAGAAGAAAGCGTAAAATTTTTCTCCACAATTGAAGAAAACGAAATTGTTGTTGGTGTCTTAATGTAACTGTTTCTCATATTTACTTAGCCTTGATAAAAATATCTTGTAATTGTTTCTCTTGGCTTAAACACCATTTCTTAAAATCTGCAACGGTTTCGGTAAATTCTTCATCAAGCAAAGCTCTACCGTCTTTGTCAATTTCTATTCCAAAGGTTTCGTAATTGATTTTGTAGGTAGGTGAAAAAAATTTTACTCGCTTACTTGTCTTTACTTCATAGCCCACTTTTTCAATGCCCCTAAAAAATACTTCGTAATTCTGCTCTTTAAGTTTTGCAAATTCTTTTTTGTTTGGCTTATAGGCAATAATCATTGAAGTATTAACACCTGTTTCAGCAAATACATTAGCAGGCAAGTCGAAAATGGCAACAATTCTCATTTTATCCATTAACCATTTACGGGTAATTTTATGTGTGTCAATGCTGGCAATGGAATTTGAAAGAACTATACCCATTCTACCGTTTTCTTTTAATATACGGTATGCGTTTTCAAGAAAAACTACACCTAAATCAATTTTTCCTTTATCACCGTATGCGTGCCACAATTCATAGCAACGTATCATTTCTAAATCTTTATCATCTTTAGGAGTAAAAGCACGGTCTTCTCCAAACGGTGGATTGGTAAGGACAACATCAAATTTTTTGAGTTGCTTGTCGTCTGGTCTGTCGTCCCAATTACCTTTTTGGTTCATTGTTGGAACAAGCTCAAGAATATCGCCTTTGTGATCAAACTTTGAAAGTAATGAGCCATAACCTGCTTGTGCTTTTATTTTTGCGTTTCCGTCTCCATTCAAAAGCATATTCAGGGTCGCAAGCATTACCATCTGTTCGTCAATGTCCATTCCAAAAATATTTTCATCATTTAATTGACTTTTTGAATTAACATAAGAAACGGAGAGGAAGTCAGCGATACCTACAGTTGGGTCAATTACAGTTTCTCCATTTCTTGGATTTACAATGTTGACTAAAAAATCAATAAGTGGAAGCGGAGTAACGAATTGTGCGTTTTGGTCTTTAGAAAATGGTGTTGCAAACTTGTAGAAAACCAACTGGTAAAGGTCTGTGTTGTCTGAACGCACAAATGAATAATCTTGGAACTGATAAACCACTTCAATTAAAACTTTGATGTGATTTTCGTTTTTTACGTTTAGAGGATTATCACGTAAAATGCGGTAATACTTGCCTGAGGCATCATCTCTCAAAGCGTTGATACGCTTTACAAACTCTTGAAGTGGTTTGTCTGCAAGTGTTTTAAAATTCTTTTCTTTGTCTGTAATGTAGAAATCTAAAAAACTCTTTGGAGTTTTTTCATCATAGATTTTGAGAGAAATAATCTGAATTAAAATCTCAAACCCTTTTTGGTTTACCATTCCAACCTTGTCCATTGTCCGCAAAATACTACTCATAGCATCATTTATTTGAGTCGAATGAACACCCGAAATAATATCTAAATCGTTGATTATTCTTTTAGAACGGTCAATAATTTTTGCTTCTGTCCATTCTAATAAATCTTCAAAGCTGGGTAGGTTTATGTAAGGGTCTGGAAGGTGTAAAGAAAGTTCCTTTGTTTTGCTTTCTTCTCCTTTGATGTTAAACTCTTCGCTATATCTTAAAAACTTGTTATTGTGCTTACGGAATAAATAAAGTCTTTCGGTGTCATACAAAATAGCCAAACAGAAAGGGCTGCGACTTTCATTTAAATATGCTTTCAGTTGCTTGTCCCAAACCTCAGCAACATTTTTGTTGTCTTCCTTTTTAAATTCAATCACAACTATTAAGTGTTCACGAAGCCACTCTAAACTTTCATTGTTTCCATTCTCGTGATAGTCTTTGTATTTATCAAACCAAGTAATATCGTCAAATATTGCCCCATCAAGTTTGAGCGGTGCAGAAGATTTATTCCCTTTTGGGAATTGGACTTCTGTTCCAATGTAGTCTTTTGCGAAAAAACCTGATTGAATAATAGAATAAAGGAACTGCCACTTATAATATTGTTCGTTTTTTTCTCCGTTCTTTTTTCTGAATTTTGTTTTTTTGCCAAAAGTCAAATGCTCTTGAATAAAACAATCAAATTCAACAGTATCGCTATATTGATTATCAAATTCAAGTTTTAGCTCTAAAAATGTCATAAGTTACTCCTCTAAAAATGTCTATCCATTAGGTCAAATTCTATGAATATCTGCTCTTTCAACATATTGCACCTTCCTAACCTATTGTAATTTTTGAACATATTTTGCTTTAATAGATTTTAGTAGATCAGATAAAAGAGCGGAAAGATAAAAATCCAAATAAGATCAACTAAATGCCAGTAGAGACCAGCATTTTCCAAAAAGACATATTTTTGAGCTGTGATTTTATCTGCCATTATAAACGCCATAACTACAGTAAGCAGCGTCATACCAATAATAATATGAATCCCATGCAGCCCTGTTATTGTGTAGTATAGGCTAAAAAAAAGCACCCTGCCGTGTGGAGAATCCGCCATAACTGGGGAGTTTGGAAAGATTCCTAAATCAATTTTATGACCCCACTCAAAATATTTGTTCACAAGAAAAACAAAACCTAAGAAGATTGCAAATCCTAAAAATGCAAGGGCTATTTTTTTACTTTTTTGTTGAATTGCTGTGATTGATGCTGCAACTGCAAAGCTACTCACAAGAAGTATGACAGTATTTACAGCACCCATTATCAAGTCAAGCTCTTTTCCAGCACCTGTAAAATCTGCTGTGTACATACGATAATAGGCAGCATACAGCACAAAAAGACCGCCAAATAGCATAATTTCTGTATATAAAAAGAGCCACATGCCAGTTCTTGAGCCAATAGCATCAGATGGCTTATTATCGGTGTGGTTAATGCTCATAACTCTTTTTCTCCTTTTTTCAAGGCATTAGCTTTAACTATCTCGGTAAAATCATAGGGATAACCTTTGATTTTTGGGGGATCAACAAAGTTATGAAGAGGCGGAGGCGATGGCACGCTCCACTCAAGAGTTGTCCCTCCCCATGGGTCTTGTGGGGCAGTTTCGCCATCTTTAAAGCTCATCAAGAGATTTATAAACATCACAAGCAAACCAGCCACAAGGATATATGCCCCAATCCCTGCAAAGAAGTTACCAGCCTCAAATTCAGGCAGATAGTCATAATAGCGTCTTGGCATTCCCATAACTCCAAGTATGAACATTGGAATATAGTGCAGCATAAAGCCAGTTGTTGTTAAAATGGCAGCAATATAAGCTCTTTTAAAATTATACATAATGCCAAAAATTTTGGGCCACCAAAAATGGAGAGCAGCAAAAAAGGCAAATCCAGTGCCTCCAAACATCACAAAATGAAAATGGGCAACAACAAAATGGGTATCATGCACCTGAATATTTGTTCCAGCAGCACCAAGCACAAGCCCTGTTAATCCGCCAATAGAGAATAGATAGATAAAGCAGAGTGAAAAAAACAGGGGCGGTGTCATCAAGATTGACCCTTTATACATGGTCGATACCCACGAAAAGACCTTGATAGCACTTGGAATTGCCACAATAAATGTTAAAAACGAAAATACAAACACAGCCACATCGCTCATTCCGCTTGTAAACATGTGGTGTGCCCAGACAAGTGAGCCAGCAACTGCAATTGCCATGCTTGAGCCAACAATTGCCTTGTATCCAAAAATTGATTTACGAGAAAAGACAGGGATAATTTCAGAGATAACACCCATGCCAGGCAAAATCATAATATAAACAGCAGGGTGAGAATACATCCAAAATAGATGTTGATAAAGTATTGGATCTCCACCTTTTGATGGATCAAAAAGCCCGCTGCCAAATACCCTCTCAAATATTACAAGCAAAAGAGTGATTGATAAAACAGGTGTGGCTAAAAGCTGAACCCATGCTGTGGCATAGAGCGACCATGTAAAAAGAGGAATCTCAAGCCACTTCATGCCCGGCATTCTCATACGGTGAACAGTTGTTATAAAATTAAGACCCGTTAGCATTGATGACATGCCAAGAATAAAGGCAGCAGTAACAGTTAATCCTACGTTGGTCTCTGTGGATACGCTAAATGGAACATAAAATGTCCAGCCAGTATCAGGGGGACCATCAGCAAATAGGGAGAGAATGGCAAGAAGTCCGCCAAGCATGTAAAGATACCAAGAGAGCAGATTGAGCTTTGGAAAAAATACATCATCAGTGCCAAGCTGAATAGGCAATAAAAAATTGCCAAAAATAGCTGGAATAGCTGGAATAACAAATAAAAATATCATTATAACGCCATGAAGGGTAAATATGGCGTTATAGGTGTCTGCCTCCATGATGTTTGAGCCAGTTGCCATCAATTCAGTGCGTATCAAAAGCCCCAAAATTATAGCAATCACAAACCACACCATGACAGATACCATATACATAATTCCGATTCGCTTATGATCTATTGTTAAAAGCCATGATGAGATGCCTGTAAAACGGGCAGGTGATGGAGTTTCATAAAACGATTTAATTGGTTTATCTATTACCTCTGTATTTGTATTATCCATCTTAAAATAGTTATCCCCCCTATTTTTTGTTCCCTTTTTTCAGCACAAAAAAGAAAAATAGACCAAGCAAAATCAGTAGTACTGCACCAGAGACCTGCAATGTCTTAAAAACGTATTTTTTACCTTTAGGATCGTAATCAAAACAGTATGAGAGTATCTTTTTAATTGAGATTGATGGTGTCCCTTTTGCTGCTTCTGTAATTGCCATACTAACATCAAATGGGAGATACTCAGTGCCGTAAAGATAGCGTATAATTTTGCCATCTTCAGCCAAAACAATCAGCACGTTTGGGTGGACAAAGTTGTGCTGCCCAATCTGCTTGAATTTAAAACCAGTTGCAGCAGTAAGGGCATTTATCTCTGGAAGATTGCCAGTAAGATATTTCCATTCGTCAACTGGAATGCTATTTGGAAGAGAGTGGATATAGTTAGACTTTGTTTCTGAGGCGATAGTTGGTGTATCTTCGTGATCAAAGCTCACAGTTAAGATACGGTAATCTTTACCTAAGTCAAAGGTAATTGACTTTAAGATTGAAGCAAGACTTGACATCATAAAGTTGCAAGATTGAGGGCAGTGGTAAAAGACCAATTGCAGTAAAACTGGGCGATCAACAAGGTCAGAGAGCTTTACAGGCTCTTTTTTTTCATCAACAAACATAAGATCAAGCGGGATTTTTTCGCCAAGTTTTTCCTCAACAATTACGCTTGCAAATAGGTTTTCTTGACTGTTTGTATTGTTTGCGGTCTCAGTCTCACTATGGATATGTTTGTGTTCTGGTTCAGTTTGGGCACTATTGACCTCTTTATGCTCTGAAACTTCGGTTGTGGCATGGCTGTTGTGATCATGTTCCCCATGATTTTGGCTATGATCTTGCCCAATTGCAGGGGAACATATTGTAAATAGGTAAAAGAGCACAACGCATGAACAGATTATAAGAGAAGATAGCCCCCTCTTTATTATCTTATCCATACTGAAGCTCGCCCCCCATAAATCCAAGACCTGTGGCAAACAGAAGGCATATTGCATACATTATAAGAATTTTAAGATGGCTATGCTCTTTTTCCTCTCGCGTAAACTTAACAGCAAGCAAAAAAGATATAGTGAGTGTAACGGCAAATATCATCTTCATAACAATAAGAAATCCCCACTCACCATCAAAACGGTATTGCCAATCTGTAAACCCAAACAAAACTGTGGGAAAGATACCAGCAATCCCAAGACATACACAGTAATAAGCGGTTTGGAGAAAATCTTTTCTCTCAAAAAGGTAGAAGATAAGTGCAAAAACAAACCCGCCAATTGCCATTCCCATAGGAACATGAACCATAGCAGGGTGGAGCGGATGTTTAAAGCCAACAGCTTCAAGCAGATGGTACATTGTGCTAATCATAAAATTCTCCTTCAAGTTTAATCTAAAAGTTATACTCTAATCGGGCATAAATTTAGTTGTTTATCCCCTATATCTTAGCAGCCCCTCTTGAACAACTGTGGCTACAAGACGACCATCTTTAGTAAAGATATTTCCTATATTTAATCCTCTTGCCCTTGATGCACTTGGGCTTTGCATATCATAAAGAAGCCAATCATCAATTCTAAAATCTCTGTGAAACCACATTGCATGATCAAGGCTTGCAACCTGCATATCATTACACCAAAATGTTTTACCATGAGGATTCAGGGCTGTACCTACAAGGTTAAAATCAGAAGCATAGGCAAGCATATAGCAGTGGATTGAGATATCATCGGGAATACTGCCGATAGCCTTGAACCACGCAAATTTTCTTGGAGGCATCTTTGGAGGATTAAATGGGTTTACAGGGTTAATCATTCTT
>JADFZO010000041.1 GCA_015232465.1 Desulfamplus sp. | reverse complement strand
TGGACTGCCTGCTGATGAGACAGGGTTTGTTCCCTTGTCTATCAGTGAATTTAGCCTGTAACCAAAATAAACTAGCACCAATAGTTATTATCAAAATTTCATCGAAATTTCATCAACAATTGACGGGTTATCCAAATTTAGAATTGCTGGGGAAAGGACGTCCTTGTAATCCTGTTCGTAAAGTTGACGAACAACTCAAGTATGCTCAAGTGATAAAGAATAAGCAAAAAGGAAAGTTGACTGGATTGGAGACACGAGTGATTCTTGGTCAAGAGCAGGAAATACTTGATATTATTCAATCTAAAGGAAGGGGAAAGACTATCAACACCAGCTATGTTGAAAGTCGTAATGGCAACTATCGCAAAGATAATAATAGAGGGTTTGATAGATAGAAAATTAAGCATTGAAGAGCTACTTATGATGAAAATTCCCGCAGCCTAAATGCTTGGAGCAGTGCCGAAAATTAACAGGACAACGCATTCTTCTTACTCCTTATTATGGTGTTAACCATAATAAGGAGTCGCATTAGCACATGCAAGAACCTAACCGGACACTACTGTCTTTTTATGAGATCACTTATAGAAATAGAGTCAAGACAATTAAACATAGCTTTGCTTGCCTCTATCCATACCCAGCGTGATAGACAGTCCCCAGCTTTATTACATACACCACAAAATTGTTTGTCTTCCTGAGCACATTCGGTAATTGCTGTCTGCCCTTCAAGACATCGCACAATATCCCCAATAGTTATATCTTGAATCTTTTTTGCTAAAGTATATCCTCCTGCTTGTCCTCTATGACTATTTATGATTCCACTCTTCTTGAGCTTTCCAATAAGCTGTTCTAAATATTTTAGAGATATATTCTGGCGTTTAGCAACATCATTGAGAGGTACAATATTATCTTTACCGTATATTGCCAAATCCAGTATTAATCTTGTGCCATATCTACTTTTTGTTGTTAGACGCATACAATTATCCGCAGTTTAAATCACCTTATAGCAGCTCAATTAGTAAGTAGATTCTTTTTCTATTAGTTTTCCAAATGGGGCAATAGACTCTTCGGGCTTTTTTCTGGGAATTGTTATCTCAAAATAGGTACCTTCTCCAAGAGACGACTTTACTTTAATATATCCACCATGCTGTTTAATTACATGGTTTGCAATAAAAAGACCAAGACCCGTTCCCTGTGAACCTTTTGATGTGAAGAAAAGGGTAAACATTCTCTCATAAGTGTCTTGATCCATACCCATTCCATTATCTTTTATAGATATACATACTCTATTGTCATCATCTTCCCATAACCTGAATTCAACTCGATATTTTTTATTTTTGTCTTTATCGTAAATACATGCTTCTACCGCATTTTCAGAAAGATTTACCAGTGCTGCCTGCAACCAGTTTGCATCAATATCCATCTCTCCTAAATATTCGGGTATATCTGTTTCAATTGTGACATGATTCTTACGAGCAAGGTTTGCAACAGTAGTTATAACTGTCCTAACAAGATTAACAACATCAACAGTTTTATACTGTAACTCTCTTGATTTAGCATAGTATAGAATCTCAAGAACCATCTTTTTGATTCTATCCGCCATCTGCTTAATAATATCAAAAGCCTTTTTAATCCTTTCAGGATCATTCTTTTCAAGACCTGATGCCATCTGGTAAATACCACCATCTAAAGCAGTGAGCATACCCTTGACACCATGAGACATAGAGCCAAGCATAAGTCCAAGTGAAGATAGGTGTCCTTGAAGCTGACGTATCTGAGTAATGTCTGTTGCTATCTCCATAACTTGGGTAATATCACCATCATCGTTAAATATTGGAGCTGTCTGGGTAAGCACATGATATTGTTGCCCTGAAAGTGAAGTTACAACCTCTTCTGTAGAGTGCGATTTACCATCTGCAAAAGTTTTTATAACTGGGCATGTTGGACATGGAGACGTACGATGTTTGTAAATTTGATAACAATATTCACCAATCTCATTACCAAAATCTTTCTGAAATAGACTATTGCCCCCGATAAGTCTCATATCTTGATTTTGTATTGAGATATAGCATGGCACTTCATTAAATAGCTGATGATATAGAGTCCTGTCATGCTCAAGATCTGCTAATCGCCCAGAATATACGGCAATTCTACGAGCATTAGCAATGTATTTTCTGGCTCTGGTTATTGCTAAATCTAATGCCTTGCTATTAATAGGTATCTCTAAAAAATGTATAGCATAAGTTCCAATTTCGTCCATAGCCTGATTAAGGTGTTGTTTAAAACAAAATATAATCACTTGTACTAAAGGGTTAGCAAGTTTTAACTCTTTTACAATAGGGCATACGCTACTGCCATTAATAAAAGGGTTTACTAACAAAATCTCAAACTCTTTTGTCGCAATTTTTGAGACCATCTCTTCTGTTGTTGTCCCAATAGAGACAACTATTCCGCTCCGTTCAAGATAGAATTGTAGAGCAGTGGCATGTTCTTTATTGTTCTCTATCAATAAAATATTTTCAGCCAAGTTAGATCACCATATTAATATCAGGATATTTTTTAAAAGGGGCTAATGTAAGCTCTGAGTTTTTAATATACTGCAAACGGGAATAAATTTAGTTTTTTATATATTCAAAACTTAACTCATAACCGAAAGCAGTATAACAATATAATTAAAGGGTATTCTCTTTTATTATGCTCAACAGCTCATCTTTATCAAAAGGTTTTGTTAATGTCGCCACTGCTTTACTGATTGCATAATCTTTACCTGATAAGCCGCTAATCACAATAACTGGTGTATTTTTAAGTTCATTGTCCTGTGAAAGCTGTCTGTAAAATCTTGGTCCCCACTCTCCTGGCATTTCAAGATCAAGAGTTATTAAATCTGGTTTATACTCTTTTACTATCTTAAGACCATCTTTGACATTGCTGGCTGTACAAGTGTCATAGCCATTATCTTCAAGTAGAGCTACCAGATAGTCTCTAATATTTGGATCATCGTCAACTATAAGTATTTTTTTCATAATTAACCTCTTGTTTATATCTTTATAATGATTACTGATTGTATCTCAACGATTAACACTTATAACGGGGCAGTTTGCTCTCATAATAACCTGCTCCATGTTACTTCCAATCTTAGGTCCATCCTCATCTAATTTTCTTGAATTATGTGCCATTACAATAAGGTCTGCATGCTTTTCTCTTGTATATTTTACTATCTCAATGTATGGAACTCCCTCCCATACATTCATTGAATAGTTTTTGTAATCTCGCATTTTAGAGACATACTTTGACCGAATCATACGGTATGATTCACGGATTTTATGATCAATTTCGTCCTGTGGCATACTCATGCCCATATTTTTAGATGTAATATCAAGAGCATGAAATATATGTAATTCACCATTAATAGAGGTTGCAATTTTCAATGCAAAATCAAATGCTTTGTCTGATGCTTTAGAAAAATCTGTTCCAAATACAATATTAGAAAGTCCTCCCCAAAAAGAGGCTGCTGGTCTATTAACTACAAGTATTGGACATGGAGATGCCTTTGCAACTCTTTGCAATGTTGAGCCAGTACTTGATTTATATACAGAATCCTTTTTTGAGCCAGTAGTACCACCAAGAACAATTAAGTCTGGCTCGGTTTCTCTTGCTTGCCTCAATATCTCTCTATGCGGAACTCCTACAGCAACTTTTATTGAATAGTTGGAACATGTTGCTAATTGATTTGCGTAGTAGTTCTTTATCTCCTCTTCAACCCAAGAGATATATTCGCCATCAACAGCAACCTCCTTCTTAGTTTTTACATCAAGTACAACTTGACTAAAACCTCGAGTTGGAACACCAAGCACATGGAAAATATTTAGATTTGCCCCAAGTGTTCCAGCCATGTTAAATACCACTCTTGCAGCATGATCGCTTGCTTCAGTTGCTGAGGTAGCAAACAAAATTTTTTTAAACATCTCTAACCTCCTTTATGACTCTATATTATAAAATATCTTCTTGGTCAGGATTTTGATTTTACAGTTACTCTTCTGGTTTCATGTGGTCAGGAAGTTCGAGCATACTAATTACAAGTGGTTTAAGAAACGACCATTTAATTCCAATTTCAAACTCCTCTTCTAAATCACGGATAGCGTCCCAACAGTTATGGCATGGGGCAATCACAAGCTCTGCACCAGTTGCAATAATTTGGTCTCTTTTAGTTATAAGCCCTTTGTTCCTCTGGGGTCTAAATAGTCCAATACCATTAAAACCACCTCCGCCACCACAACAAAAATTATGCTCTCTATTTGGGGACATTTCACGGTAGTAGCCAGGTTCAACAATATAGCTCAATATTTCTCGTGCAGTCTCTCTTAACCCGTGATTTCTAACATAATTACATGAATCTTGAAGAGTTACAGGTACTTTTATTCTTCTTTCTGGATCGATTTTAAGTTTCCCCTCTCGTAAAGCCTCTGCAAGCCACTCTATATAGTGGATACACTCAACAGGAGGTCTTCCATCTTGTCTTCCAGCCCAATATGGACCTTCAACTACAGTTGCTCTGTGTGCATGACCGCACTCTGTTCCAACCATGCGTTTAGGTTTAAGTCTCTCCATTGCTGCATAGACATTTTCAACCTGCATTTTACAAGCAGCCCAGTCTCCTGCAAACATTGCAAGGCTTGTCTGTTCCCAACCTTTACTTGGAATTGTCCAATTCTCACCAGCAGCATGAAAAAGAATTGCGGCTTCAGCAAGATCTTCAGGATAATGTTTAACTTCTCTTGCATTGACTGTGTACATAATATCAGCATTTTCCACATCAACAGGTACCGTAAGTCCTGGATATTCCTCTTCATTCTCTTCAACCATCCACTGAAATGTCTCAACAAATTCCTCTTCAGAAACATCCATTTGGGCACGATAGACCCTGTGCATTCCAGCACCAATTTTGAGCTCCCATGGTACAAATCCCTGCTGATATAGAAGCCCCCTGAGATATCCAAACATAATTCCCATGTCAATACCATGGGGACAATACATACCACATCTATTACAGCATGTGCATTTTGCCCATGCTGTTTCCATAGCCATTAGCATAAACTCATTATCAACATTACCTTTTCTCTTAACAATCTCTCCAAGTGTTGACTGAATTTTATATGCTGGGACCTGTTTGGGATCTCTGTCATTAACTAAATAGAGAAAACAGCTATCTGCACACATTCCACAATGTGCACAGATTTCGAGCCATGTTCTGATTCGGGATTTACATGTGTTTTGAATGGTAGTCCATAAGAGCTTTGTATCAACATCAAGCTCTTTCATCTCTTTATAATATTGTGTCCCACTTGTATCTCCAAGAAGTGCTGTCAGCTCTTCCTGAGTTTCAATTGGTTTTTTATTGCAAAATATACCTTCTGGCATAAATTATATTCTCCTTCAAAATGGCAACATCAAGGGCTTTTTTAAAAAAATTGATAAGTATTGATTTATAAATTTTAAAATAAGTGGCTAAATTACCAATCCATTACAGTACCTTTTAACCCGCCACGTTTTATCCCATAATCCATACCTAATTGGGCACGAGAAGCAAAAAATAGAAATATGTGTGATAGTTTTGTAAAAGGAATGGCGAAAAGGAGTAGCTCGCCACTAATAATATGTGCAAGTAGCCAGAATGAGTAATTTCCAACCTCATATCTTGCAAGTAGTCCAGTAATAAAAGGGGCAGCAGAAATTAGTATTATTAAATAATCATACCAGTTAGTCAAAATACGCACTTCAGGAAGTGCTAATCTACGAAGTATAATAAAAATAAGAGTTATAATTACAAGCCAAGATAAAAAATCTGCAACACCACCGTTGATTGTTATAAGAGAGAATCCCAATTGTTCTTTAAGAAAGAGATTATGTGCCAAAAGAAATAGAGGCACAACGACAGCTCCTATATGAAACGAAAAAAACATTACTGTCATAAATGGCTGCTTTCGCCAACCATGAGTCCCAAAAGGTAGAATCCATTTGTAAATTGAGCGAATAGCACCTTTAAAGCCTTGAACTGGGTAAGCTTTATAAGCTACGCGATCAAGATTCCACTGAAGACCTTTAAAATATAGTATTGTCCTGACTGCCATGCCTATCAAGCATACTCCAAGAGCTAACCAGAACATAAAACCTGTTAGAAATTCGTACATTAATGCCTCCTCCTTCAAAATATCTTAAAATATTATCAAAATGTTTTGTTCTTCTCATCTCTTCCAGTCAGAAAGAGCCAGAACAGAGGAAGAGCGGCTAAAAGCCCTCCCATAATAAGATATGTAATACCTTTGGTATGCACCATAAAATCTTGAAGTGTATAAAAAACCTGTTCCACAATGACCTCCTAAAGTCTTTAATCTTCTTGATGCCCATGTTTATTCTTAGAATCATCACCATGTTTATAATTAGGATGTTCATATAAAATAGGCATATAAGCTGTAATTAATCTATAAGCTACAATCCCAACTGTAACTACAAAAACAGATATGGCAATTTCCATCCAACTTGGAAAATATCTTTGGTCTAAAGGAAGCTGCCAATTAAAAGCAACAAGTGAGATATTTAACCTATTTAATATAATACCCAAAACTCCAAGTATAGATGCTACTCTTGCCAATTTAACATTTTTTTCTCGTGCAGCAACAGCATAGATAAAAGCTGGCAAAGCCACAAAGCCAATTAACTCAAACAAAAACCAAAGACCCCAACTTGTAAAGAGATGGTGCCAATTGTTATCAATTGATAGGCCAATAAGTTTAATCCCCAAATAACCCATCATCACAAATGAGGCGGCTTTTGAAAATCCCAATACAACTCCATCACTTTCGCTCAAATGTGTCTCGTCCATTTTATGATGAAGATATTTGTGAGCAAGGCTTCCTTCAAAAATAACCATAGACATACCAGCAAACATACTTGAAATAAAAAAGTAAACAGGAAGATAGCCTGAATACCAAAGCGGGTGGAGCTTTGATGGTGCAATCAAAAATAATGCACCAAGAGAAGATTGATGAAGTGTAGAGAGCACAACACCAAAAATAGTAAGAAGCATAGTTAAGCCAACAACAAAATTACGAATTTTTTTTAAACCAAGCCACTCAAAGGCTGCTGGAGTAAATTCAATAAATAAAACATTAAGATATAGGAATACACAAAGCCCAACTTCAAATAGAAGTGATGATGTTCCTGGTGAATAAAAAATTGGATATGGAAGTCTCCAAGGGCGTCCGACATCGTAATTTAACGCAAAAACAACAAGAGCATATCCAAGAAATGCTGTTAGAATTGCGGGTCTTACAGCAGAGTGATACCTTTTTAGTCCAAAGATATAACAGGCTGAAGAAGTTACATATCCACCAGCAGCAAGAGCAACGCCACAAAGTAGATCAAAGCCAATCCATAATCCCCAAGGATTGTTGTCATCAAGATTTGTAACAGTACCAAGACCGCCAAAAAAACGGGCAATCGTCAAAATAAAACCAACAAAAAGAATTATAGCAGTAATAATGTTGAGTGGTGTCCATTCAATCTTGTTTATTAGCGGATTATTTATAAGGTTGCTTTTCATCAAGCTATTTTTAATTAATTCATTGTTTGACAACCGATTTTTTATAGTATCTTGCAGTCCCATCTATTTCTCCTCCTCAGCAGATGCGTCAGCTTTAGCCTCTTGTGCTGCCTTTTCTCTCTTAGCTGCCTCATCTAATACTTTTTTTACCTCTGTTTTAACTGCTGTCTCTTTTTCTTTGGTCATTTTTTTCTTAAGTTCAGCAAGTTTCTGAGCTGTAATCTCTTCTGCCTCATCTCTTGCTGCTGCAAGAGCTTGCTCTAACTCTTCTTGTGCTATCTTCTCTTTTCTCTTTGAAATTGCATAGACACCAGTTAGAAGAACAGGCCAAAGTCCAACTACAATTGGGACAGCAGATAAAGCACCAGCAGTCAGTTCAGGTGCAGAGTTTGTACCTAAATCCTCTCTCATTCCAACTTCGCTAAAAGATACTGGAGATAGATAAAGCCAGCTTGTTCCACCCATTTCATGTTCACCATAAATATGGTCAACATATTTATCAGGGTGTTTTTGGATTCTCATTCTTGCTTGTTTTATAAGCTCTGTTCGTTCTCCAAAAATTAGAGCCTCTCTTGGACAAATTTGAACACATGCTGGAAGTTTACCTTCTTGAATGAGAGGCAAACATAAAGTACATTTCATAACTCTTGGAGTTAATGGCTCATCATATTCATAAGTTGGAATATTGAATGAACATGCAACCATGCAGTAACGACAACCAACACATAAAGAGGCATCGTAAGTTACTGCACCCGTTTTATCTTTTTTGAATGCTTTAACAAAACAGGCAGAGGCACAAGCTGGTTCAAGGCAGTGGTTACACTGTTTTTTTACATATAGAGCGATGCTGTTACCAGAAGCATCTCCATTTATATTTTTATTTTGTTCAACATTATTTGATGAGTTAGGAACTGAACTAATGAATTTATTAACAACTGTATGGGCAGTTGATGTTGTCCGCCTCTCTTTTTCCAGTATGCTCAAGTCATCAAATGGCTTTTCAGGGGCGGGCATAGTGTTAATTTCATTACACGCCTGTTCGCATTTACGACATCCAATACATTTTGTTATGTCATGCAGAACACCAAAACTATTAGGATAACCTTTAAACTCCTTATTGGACGCACCATGAGCAAGAGTTCCAGCGATAGTAGCAGACCCAGCTGCTGCCCCACCTATCCAGCCCAAAAATTTTCTTCGGGTAATTGTCATATTATTCCTCTATCTTTTGATTAGGTTGGATTAATCACCTGATTTATTGTTTTGGTTACTTAATCAAATTACCTAAGGGTTCTTTAAAGAATTACTGTTTCTTTTCTTTATGGCATTTATTGCAATCCGTTGCTGCAACTGTATCAATTTTCATATTCTGATGACAGGTAATACACTGACCATGATATGCCCCTTTTAAACTTGGTCTTCCATCACTATCATTATCTTTAACATCTGTTTTTCCATGACATGAACCGCATTTTTGAGGCTTTTCAGTAGCAGGAGCATTGTGATGACACCCCATGCAAAGTGTTGTTTCATCACCGTGAAATCTCTTTGCAATGTTATTCTTCTCAATCCTCTTTTTAATTGATTGGATAATTTTTGCATGTGGAAACTCTGATGCTTCATACTTATCAGCAATATACCCAATTGTTAATTTTTCAGGTATTTTATCCTCTGCAACTTTTTTAAATGATAGATCGCGTTGTGAAACTATTTTAGATGCATTATCTGAAAGAGTAGCTTTATCCATTGAAGCGACACCAATTAAATTTAAGTTAGCTCCTTCAATCTTTTTTAATAACTCATCATTAATATTGTGGCATGTCGAACAATTTTTATCATTATTCGCAAATTCTGCAAATGATTTTTTCGCCATCTGTCCATGACAACCAGCACAATCTGAAATATTTTTATAGTTGTTATGACAGCCAATACAGCTTTTATCAGTTTTAATATCGTGCATTGCCTGCTCAAGTTTTACAAAACCACCCTTATCGCTTCCAGCTACAGTATGACACTCTTTGCAATTATCCAAACTTGAATGGTGGCAAGTTCTACAATTTTTAGATTGTGTTTCGTGTTGTTTATGATTAAAAAGAACTGGATCCATGTAGGTTTTAGTCAGTTTTGCAAACTCTTCTGGCGTTGTAATCTTTTGTTGTGAATTTTCAGGAGCTTTATCCCAACCCATAATTATAGCCAT
This sequence comes from Desulfamplus sp., assembly GCA_015232465.1. Taxonomy (GTDB): domain Bacteria; phylum Desulfobacterota; class Desulfobacteria; order Desulfobacterales; family Desulfobacteraceae; genus Desulfamplus. Next base: position 18,420 of record JADFZO010000041.1, on the reverse strand, counting down.
ATCAGGTTGATCTCTTTTAAGGCGAGGAATATCTTGAAGTTTCTCAATTTTTTTCTGCGATTCTAAATCATGGCAACCTTTGCAGTTGATTGGTCCCGCAAATTTTTTCATCTCAACAAGATGACAATTTACACAACTTTTGTGAGATACATTACGCATAGAATCAGCTTTATCAACTTTAGCCTCTTTATGACAGTAAAGACATGAACTTTCTTTACCTTTTTCGTAGAATATCTTTTGTGTCTTTTCATCGTAGCTGTGATGACAGGCATTACAATTTTGCTCGTCTTTAGTTTTAGGTATAGACTTTGATTGTTCATGGCGACTGTGCAGAGATTTATCAAATTCGATCGGATTCCAAGTTGGCATTTTTTTGCCATCTAACTCTTCTATCTTGGAGTTGGCTTCAATGCTATGGCAGCTACGACACTGTGCCTCAAGTGGACCACCCTTTTTACCCAACGCCTTTGATTCTGAATGACATGCGATACAATTATCATGATAAATTGCCATATCAGTTTTTGTATCAGTATCTTTAAGACGTTTAAATTTAAAGATAAATTGTCCATCTTGTTTTAAATGACATACATTGCAATCATTATCTTTCACCTGTTCTGTATGAAGATCATGGAGAAACTTCACTCCTGACATCTGCTCCTTACCTTCAATAGTTTTAAGGTCAATTAATATAGCATCGACTCTTCCCTGACCTATTTTTTCAACTTTAGCGTATAAGGTGTTCTGCTCCAAAAAGATAAGTGCAAGTAGCGTTGCAAAGCCCATACACATAAACTGCAGAGATAATGTTTTTTTTGACATATTTATTTCCTCTTGTTGGATCATAAAATTGACTATTTTTATACCAGACCTGTTTAATAGGTTTTATCTTTAAAAGAGTTAAATAGCCTTGTCAATAAAAAAATTTCCTAACACGCAGATTTAGTGAGGGATAGAATCAGTAGTAATAGAGATATGTGGTGGCTACCACTCGATAATCGAGTATAAGTCAAATTAATCAGGCAGAAGATCATAAAAGTAGAGCATAGCATCTGATCTGGTTACAATACCAATTATCCTGCCATTTTTTATAACTGGAATCCTGCCAATATCGTGCTTTATCATAAGGCGTGCTGCATCAATTGCACTTTTGTTGTGCTCAATTGTGATTACATCACGGCTCATAAATGCCTTGACTGGATACTGCATCTGATTTGTTTTTCGTATTTTTCTAAAATCTCTACGTGATATGATCCCAACAACATGATCTTCGTTATCAACAACTGGAACTCCAGAGCAGCCTGTCTCTCTTAACATCATAGCCACCTCTTCGACAGTTGTATCTTCAAAAACAGTAACTACGGGATATGACATTATATCACTTAGCATGACAGATGACTGCTGATTGCCCTTTACCATCTCAATAATCATCTCTTCTATAACATCAGGGTTTGTAGATTTAAGAAGAGCCGAGCCAGCTCCAGGGTGTCCGCCTCCCCCCATACTTCTCATTATCATACCAATATTTAACTGCTCTATGTTGCTTCTTCCAATAACCATGCAGGTATCTCTTTCAGTATCTCTAAAGATTCCAAAAGCTGCATCAACATCAACAATCTCCCGATACATCTGCAAAACAACAGAAAGGCTCTGTATATGCCCATCAATATCCATTCGAGCAATGCTAATGCTGTACCCGCCTATCTCTTGACGCTGGGCATGTTGAATCATATCAAATAGAATCTCTTTTTGTTTTTTTCCGTACGCATGACGTAAAAATGTAGATAAAATTTGCAGATCAGCCCTTCTTTCAAGCAGATATGCAGCAGCCCTTGCATCGCTTGGTGTGGTTGATGTAAAGGTCATATTTCCAGTATCTTCATAAAGTCCCATCAAAAATAGCGATGCCTGTATTGGGGTGATTAGCTTTCTTTGACGCTCAATCTCGCGGATCATAATTGTTATGTTAGCTCCAACCTCTTCACGATAAACCTCATCTGCCTCTATATCGCCTTGTGGGTGGTGATCCCAATTGATGATTTTTAATTTCTCCTTTTTTTGCAGAGGAGCCATTCCATCAAGCCTTTTCCATGAGTTTGTATCAACAACAATTAAAGTTCCCACCTCATTTAGCTTTATCTCCTTTGGAGAGTAAAAGCCAAATAGGTCTTTGTGAATTGAGATAAAAGATTTTAGATTTGGATTTACTGAACCGGGCAGAACAGGTTTTGCACCCGGATATAAAATTGTCCCAGCAACTAATGAGGCAAGTGCATCAAAGTCAGTTCCTTTATGGGTTGTTATAATCTGCATAAATCACCGTTTTATTTTAGCTATTTCTCTTGGTTGCCCTTTTGGTTTGTCTGTGCATCACCTTTATCTTTACCATCTTCTTGATATTCAACATCTTTATACTCCAAATCAGAGTAGCCTATCATAAGAGCCTCTGGAGCATCTTTTCCAGTAGCACGTTTATACTCAAGTGCTGCCTGAGTGTTAAACTTGGCATACTCCATCTTAATCTCATATTTTCTAATTTCAGTCTGTGCGTCCATGCTCTTTCTTGCAAGCTGATACTTCATATACATAAACCAAGCAAACAGCAAAAACAGCCCAACAAATAGAGCGATAAAAAACCATTTAAAGTTCAAAAGTGTCTCAATACCAGCTTTAGCAAGAAATGTTAGCATATCAGGAATCACAAGATAGAGCATTACACCAGATATTATAAAAAATCCGATAATAAAGACATTTAGGCGACTTACCTGATCCATCAGGCTTCCAACTGCCTCTGCTGTCCCAAATTGTACCTGTTTTATCTCCTCTTCACCACTTTGCTCCCCTTCAACATAAACCTCTTTTTGAGCCTCACTATAATCTTGATTGCTCTTTTTACCATAAAGCATAACCATCACAGATTTTAGTATAAACGCCAAAAGAAGAATAAGACCAACAGGGATACCAATTGCTGCTGCAAACCACCCTCTAAATGGAAATGGCACATCTTCAGTTACAAGTTTAACTTGATAGTCGTCAATTGAGCCAAATGTGTTCTCAAAATAGTATTTATTAAAATTTGTCAAAGTAGAGCCTTTGACCTGATAGATAACCTCACCAGAGTCATCAATTACATTCATCCAAGATTGCCGCCCAGATTTCATAACAGCTACGGCAAAAATCTCAATCTCAATAAGAAAAAAGCCAACAACAACAATAATCAAAAGTATTTTGTGATCCTTTACAAGATCAGACCAGCTTTTATTTGCCATTGAATATCCTTAAATTGTTCTGTTACTTTTATTTGTGATTTTTTTAAATTTGAAGAGTGGTAGTCTATCAAAAAGAGTTATTGAATAACAACAGATTTTATAGCTATATCTCTTTAACCTAAAAGAAAATTTTTAATAATTGAAGCTGTCTCATTTGGTTTATCCTCAAAAAGATAGTGTCCAGCATCTTTAAATAGATATACTGGCACATTTGGAAATCTAACTTTCCACTGCCTTAAAAATGACAAATCAAATACAAAATCGTGCTCTCCCCATAAAATAGCCATTTGAACTTTTTTTAGTTTAAATAGATTTTCATCGACATATTTTACCAGTTCATAACTTTTATCAGCCTCTGTTATGGGAATATCTTGGACAAATTTTAGCGTAGCAACTCTATTTTTCCATGAGTTGTAGGGGGCTGTAAGCCCTTTTTTTACCTCTTTTTGTAATTTTTTAAATGGTGCCATGTAGAGTGCAGCAAAAGAAAAAAGATTAAACCCTAAAACCGCTGGAGTGGCAAAGAGCTTTAAATATTTGATGAGCCATAAACGCAAAGGCAATTTTTTGTCGTTAGGAAGAAAAAATCCAGATGTGTTTGTAATAACAATTTTATCAACAATATCAAGATTTTGCACTGCCCACGCAAGACCTATCATTCCACCCCAATCGTGTAAAATTAACGAAATTTTCTCATCAGGTTTAAGATTAAGGCTATTTACAAGAACCTCAATATCATTGACCCTATCTTTAAGGGTGTAGCCATAATTTGTGGGATTTGGTTTATCAGAAAATCCGCATCCAATATGATCTGGCACAATTGCTCTAAATCCATCTGCTGATAGCTCTTTGATAAGGCTTCTAAAATAGAACGACCATGTTGGATTGCCATGAAGCATCAAAACAGCTTTTCCGCTCCCCTTATCAATGTAGTGCATTTTATGCTGTAAAGTTCTATTTTGACTGCCTCCCCCATTTATAGTCAAAAAATTGGATTTAAATGGATAGAGATGGTCAAAACCCTTTGTGGTTGTCTCTTTGCTGTTTATTTTTCGTTTTATCATAAGTTCTTTTCTCATCTTTGCAATCTATAAAATGGTTGCTATTTTACTGGCTCATTTTTAAAAGGCTCTCTAACTCCTCCCAGCGTGCATAAAGAGCCTCAACCCCCTCTTGTGCTTTTTGTAAATCAAGGCATGTTTGAGCCAACTCTTTAGGATTTTTTGCAACTTCAGGGTCAGAAACTTTAGATTGAATCGCCTCAAGCTCAGATTCAGCTTCAAGAATTTTGTCCTCAATCTTGCTCAACTCAAGCTGATGTTTATAGGAGAACTTTTTAGAAGAGGCTCTATTTTCGCCTGATTTTAAAGAAGATTTTTTTTCATTCTGTTTTTTATCTGTATCTTTAACTTTATCTACGGTCTGTTGATTTAAACACTGCCTATAATCTGCAAATATACCAGAACCCCCTTTGCCATCAAGATACAAAATATTGTTGCAGACCCGATCCATCAAAAATCTGTCGTGAGAGACAAGAACCACAGCACCAGCAAAATCAATAAGGCTCTCCTCAAGCACCTCAAGAGATGGAATATCAAGGTCATTTGTTGGCTCATCAAGCAAAAGAAGATCAGCTGGTTTTAGCATCAGGTTTGCAATTAAAATTCTTGCCCGCTCACCACCTGATAACCTTCTCATTGGCAGGCTCAACTGACTTGGAGTAAATAGAAACTTTTTTGCCCATGATACAACATGCAGGCTTCTATTTTTATAGATAACCGATTCACCAGCAGGGCTTAAGGCATTTTTTAGAGTCATCTCAGGATCAAGTGTTGAGCGATTTTGATCAAAAACTGCAACTTTTAGATTTTCAGCCCGTTTGATAACCCCGCTATCTGGAGCTATTTTACCCTCAAGCAGACTCATAAATGTTGTTTTACCGCTGCCGTTTTCACCCATAAGCCCTAAACGTGTGCCGGGTGTCAATTTGAGGTTTATATTTTCAAATAGCTTTTTACCATCAACAGATTTTACAACATCTTTGCAGACAAGAAGCTCTTTTGTCTTTCGCTCAGTTGAATCAAAATTTAGATCAACTGTGGCTGTTTGGCGGTTGCGATTTTTAAGCATTGACAGCTCAAGCCTTAATGTTTCTGCCTGCTCAATACGATATTTTGCCTTTGTGGTTCTTGCCTTTGCACCTTGATTTAGCCACTCTGTCTCACGGCGCATTTTGTTTGATAGCACCTCTTCTTGTTTAAATTGTGCCTCTAAAAAATTTTCTCTATATTCTGCAAACTTGTTGTAGCCTCCATCAATTGAGAGATACCCCTCTTGGTAACACTTTCCAAGCTCCATAATTTTTTGGCATATATTTTCAAGAAAAGAGCGATCATGGCTCACAACAACAAATGCAAAAGGGGCGTTTTTAAGCATATCTTCAAGCCATAAAATTCCCCTAATATCTAAATGGTTTGTCGGCTCATCAAGCAGCAAAATATCAGGCTCGAGGCAGAGTGCCCGTGCAATTGCAACACGTTTTTTCCACCCTCCAGAGAGCATAGAGCACTTAACATGACCATCTATATAGTTATCAAATCCACATCTGCCAATAATTCGTTTTACTCGTTGGTAATGCTCATGCTCCTGTTCATCTGATATACCATAAAAAAGGGTCTCTTCAATTGTTTTATTTGGGTCAAGCTCATCTTCTTGAGGCAGATAGACAAGGCGTGTGAACTGCTTTAAAAATTTTTCACCAGAGTCAGCGTCCGCCTTTCCAGCTATCAGTTTTAGCAGTGTTGATTTTCCACTACCATTTCCACCAATAAGCCCTAAACGCTCACCAGCTTTGAGATTTATAGATACATCTTCAAAGATTGCCTCTTCGCCGTAAGTTTTGTAAATTGATTTATAGCTAAATAAAAGTGTCATGCCTAAGGGGTTTTCTCTTTTTAAAAAAAAATGTGTAAAAAATGTGAAAGTAATAAAAGATTAAAGTTAGACAAACTATTATGATGCTATAAACCTTGTCAAGATGTAATTTAATTGCCATTGCTAAACTTGACTTTGAGAGATGGGAGCGTATATTTTACGGAAAATTTGACGTAAAAGAAGAAAAAAAGAGATTGTTGTTAAGATTATTTGGTAAATAGTTGTGAATAGAGAAGATTTTAAATAGTTATTTTAAGGAGATTTTTTATGAAAAAGTTAAATTATGAATTAAAGATGTTTAATTTTATCTTGCTTATTGCCATTTTTATAGGTTTTATCCCAACTTCTGATTTGTTTGCCAAATCAGCTCCGCCTATGGTTCCAGCAACTTTTAGCGATATTGCAGAAGAGGCAAGACCATCAGTTGTAAACATACGCACCACAAAAAATACAAGGGGCGGAGGACGAGTCTTTAACCATTTTTTTGGTCAGCCCTTTGGAAGCGATGAGCTGTTTCGTCAATTTATGGCTCCTTTTTTGGAGCAGCAGCCAAAGCAGTATGAGCAGAACAGCTTAGGGTCAGGATTTATTGTTAGCCCTGAAGGCTATATTGTAACCAACAACCATGTTATTGAGGGTGCAGATAGCATCAGCGTTAAGATGCACGACAACAAAGAGTATGAGGCAAAACTTGTTGGGCGTGATCCAAAAACTGATCTTGCACTGATTAAAATTGATGCAAAAGAGCTAAAATACTTAACACTTGGCAAATCATCTGACTTAAAAGTTGGAACATGGGTTGTTGCAATTGGTAGCCCTTTTGGTCTTGAGCAGACTGTTACTGCGGGCATTGTTAGTGCTAAGGGAAGAATACTTGGCTCTGGTCCCTATGATGATTTTATACAGACCGATGCTTCGATAAATCCGGGTAATAGCGGCGGACCTCTTCTTAATCTTGAAGGTGAAGTTGTTGGAATAAACACAGCAATCATACAGTCAGGTCAAGGTATTGGTTTTGCGATACCTTCAGATATGGCAAGGGGCATTGTTGATCAGCTTAAAAACTCAGGCGAAGTTACACGAGGCTGGCTTGGCGTTGGTATTCAAGATATTACACCAGAGCTTGCTGAATATTATGGACTTAAAGGGCAGGAGGGTGTGCTAATTGGAACGGTTTATAAAAATCACCCAGCAGATAAGGCTGGCATAAGGGCTGGCGATATAATTATTAAGGTAAATAATGAACCAGTAAAGACCAGCCGTGAGCTATCCTCATCTATTGCTGGATACGCTGTTGGCGAAAAGGTTGATATAACCTTTATTCGTGAAGGGCAGATAAAGAGTGTTAAGGTTACCTTGACTAAACGCAATGACTCAGATCAGCTTGAGGAGTCGTTATCTAAATCTGAATCTGGTGGCTTTGATGAGTTTGGTATGAGCCTTAGCTCAATTGATAGCAATATAGCCTCAAAATTTGGTTATGACCCAAGATTAAAGGGGCTTGTGGTTACTGACCTTGATGGTGATGGAAAAGCTGCTCGTGTTGGTGTAAGAGTTGGGGATATTTTACGAGAGGTTAATCGCAGACCAGTTGAAAATTTTAGCCAATATAGCAACATAATAAAGCAGGTTCCTAAAGGCTCAACAGTTCAGCTTCTTTTTATAAGGGGAAATGCAAGTTTTATTGCTGTTAGGATTACAAAGTAGCTATGGTTTAACCCCTTGGGTGGAATTTTTTGTGCATCTCAAGTAGATGAGCCTTTGAGATATGGGTATATATCTGCGTGGTACCAATATCAGCGTGCCCAAGCATTGTCTGAACAGAGCGAAGATCAGCTCCCCCCTCAATAAGATGAGTTGCAAATGAGTGGCGAAATGTGTGAGGCGTGATATTTTTATGTATCCCTGCTTTTAGGCAGTATAGTTTTATGATTTTCCAAAATCCTTGACGGGTCATTGGTTTTCCAGCCCTTGCAACAAAAAGATATTTGCTTGCAATATTTTTTAGCAGTTGAGGGCGCCCTGTTTTAATCCACTCAAGGGTTCGATCTTTGGCGTGAGAGCCAACAGGCACAACCCTCTCATTTGAACCTTTACCAAAAACCCGTACAAATCCTGCATCAAAGTTAATATCTTGAACCTTCATGTTGATAAGCTCAGATACTCTAAGTCCAGCACCATAGAGTATCTCAACCATTGCAGAATTTCTAAGTTCACGAGGTATGGTTGTATCTGGAATAGAGAGCAGCTTTTCAACCTCCTCAACACTCATAACCTCTGGAAGGTATAGACCAGTTTTAGGAATATCTACAATTTTGACGGGATCAGTTTTAATAATCTCCTCTTGTAACAAGAATTTAAAAAGCCCCCTTATAGTTATAAGATGTCTTGCTCGCGATCTTGCAGCAAGCCCTCCATTTTTAAGGTTAATAAGCCACGCAATTATGGCTGCTGTATCAACATTTTCAATATTCTCAAGACCATTTTTAACCATAAAATCAACAAACACAAAAAGATCGTGTCTGTATGACTCAAGGCTATTTGCAGCAAGCCCCTTTTCAAGAAGCAGATGTTTTGCGTAGAGATCAGATATTTTATCCAGGTTCATAATTTAAAAAGAGCCGATAAATTTTAAGTTTATTTTTGGTACCAAGAGCCATCAGCCTTTTTGAGCCACTCACCTGATACAGCTTTTTGAACAATCTGAGCTGCCCTAAGCTCTTCAACCTTTTCAATCAAGACACCTTGCTGTTTAGCAATTGCTGAATAGACCTCTTTTCTATCTCTATTTTCGCTATCAACTACACTCTGATTTGCCCTGTTATTTGTTCTGTATTCAAGGTATCCACTGCTGTTTTCGCCTATAATGCCCTGCTTTTTCATCTCCACAATTACAGGTAGCCTCTGTTTCATACGATCTTTTATATCATCTGCACTAATATTAAGCGATGCAGCCACAAATAAAATTAAAATCGTATAAACAGCTACACTAAAACATATTTTTTTATTTTTAAAATAAATCATTTTTAATACCTCCTATTTATCATTTTTTTATGATCTGCTCTTCTGCCTTATCAATATCATCAAAATAGCTCTCCAATGCCTTATCAACCTTAACATTTATATCAATGGTTATGTGTATTGGCTTGATTTCAACTGGTGCAACTTGAACTTCATGGTAGGTATTGCAACCTACTGTCCCCAAAAAGATTAACGAGGCTATTAAAATAACGACTCTGTTGTTGAGCATTTTTATCTCTCCTTAATGTTTGATCTTCTTCTATTTTTCTCATCAGACTCATCTCTGTTTTTACCCCATTTTAATATTAAAATTTGTTGACAAAATAACAATTTTAATTCAATTCTTCAATAGCTCATTAGATGTTTTATTGAAAATATAGGAGACACCCCAAAATAATGACCAACATAGACAATCTATTAAGCGAGGCTACACTTGAGCTTGAAGTGCAAAATCAAGAGCTACAACGTGCCTATGAATCACTGCAAGAGAGCGAAGAAAAATATCGAGTGCTTACAGAGACAATGAAAGATGTTGTTTGGGTGCTTGATACAAAAACTTTGCGATTTTTATATGTAAGCCCATCTGTTGAGAGACTTCGCGGATTTACACCTGAAGAGATAATTGCTGTGCCTTTAGATGAGGCTTTAACACCTGATTCGCTTGAATATGTAAAAGAGCGTATTAGAGTAAGAACAGCAGATTATTTTGCCAACAAAGAGAAAAATCTACCAGAAGAGTTTTATACCAATGAGGTGGATCAACCCTGCAAAGATGGGTCGATTGTCTCTACAGAGGTTATCACAAAATATCACTTAAATGAAAAGACAGGGTTTATTGAGCTTTGGGGGGTAACACGGGACATAACTGAGCGTAAACAAGCTGAAAAAAAAAGGGCAGAGCTTGAAGCTATAAATCTGCAGCTTAAAAAGGCTGAAAGCATGGGGCGAATGGCTGGAGCTATTGCACACCACTACAACAATATGCTTGCTGCTGTAATTGGTAACTTAGAGATGGCAAGCCGTTCGATTAAAAAAAATATCCCACCAGTTGAAGAGGTTGCGTATTATCTGATCTTACCATGCCACGCATGAACGGCTGGGAGACTATAACTGCTCTTCGTAAAATATCGCCTGATGTTAAGATTGTTCTTGTTAGCGGATACGATAAAGCTCAAATTATGGCTGGTGCTTACAAATACAATGAGATGCCACAAGTTTTTCTGACAAAACCCTACAGTATGACAGACCTTAAAAATGCTTTAGTAGATGCTCTGGGGCATTGATTTTCAATACCCCGAACAGCATAAATTAAGCGTATGTTGAGACAATAATCTCATCAAGACTCCTCTTTGGCACATGGTGAACCTTGTTGCTATCTCTCCAGTAACGGATATTGCCATCTGCTGGCACTGGTTCAATCACAACCTTTTCAATGGGCTTTCCAATTGCAAGCCCCAAAAGCACCTCATGGTTAGGTGCAATATTTAGGCATGATCTTATGTTCCTTTGGTGGATAGATGCAATCATACACCCGCCAAGTCCAAGCTCACTTGCCCCAAGCATAATTGATTGAGCTGCAATTCCATGATCGCATCGAAAGTTATCAGTAACAGATTTATCGCCCATTATTACGATATATGCAGAAGGTCTCTCCCCATCTTCTGGACCGTCCCAATCTTTTAGATAGGCTGCCCAGCCAAGACATGAAAATATCCGCTCGTTCGTTACAGGATCAACAGAGAGAATATACTTTAATGGCTGCAGATTTGCCGCTGATGCTGAACAACGTGCAAGATCAACCAAATTTTTTAATGTATCTAACTCTACCTTAAAAGATTGGTCAAATCGCCTAAAACTTCTATTTTGCTTTATAAGATTAGATAATGACATCGCTTTTTAGCTCCTTATTTTTAACTTATAGTTTACACTTTACTGGCTCAAATTGAGGCATGTTTATATCTATCCATGTTAGTATTTTATCAAATTCAGATATAATCTCCTTAAATGCCATACCTCTATGGCTAATAAGGCTTTTTTCTTCAATTGATAACTCTGCAAATGTCTTTTTAAGCTCTGGATAGAAAAATATAGGATCATATCCAAACCCGCCATCTCCTTTTGGTTCATCTAAAAGCAAACCCTCGCACCTACCTTCATAGGTCAGGGCTGCACCTGTTGCAGTTGCAATTGAGATAACACACTCAAAAGCAGCTTTACGGTTATTAGGGTCAGGAAATTTCTCCATCTCTTTTATAAGTTTTTTTAGATTCATCTCATCTGTGGCATTATTGCCAGCATAGCGTGCTGATCTCACCCCGGGTTTGCCATTTAGAGCCTCAACCACAAGACCAGAATCATCAGCTATTGCAGGGTACCCTAAAATCCTTGCTGCAAATGAGGCTTTTTTATAGGCATTCTCCTCAAATGTGTTACCATCTTCCTCAATTTCAGGGATAGGTCCAAAATCATCAAGATTTTTAATCTCAACGTCAAAATCTTGTAATATCTGCCGTATCTCTTTTGTTTTCCCGATGTTTCTTGTTGCAAGAACTAAAATCGTTTTCAACATATTGTTTGCCTCTTTAAAATAGTGTAAATTTAAATATCGCTAATTTTTTAAAAATAATTATGATGCTTATGTTAGCAAAAATAGAGTGCAAAACAAATATATTTCTTGAAAAATAACCTTTGAGCCATTAAGCTTAATGATTAATTTTGGCTTGTTGATGCACCCTGATTTATTAACTATTAGCCTCAACAAGTTGTTATGATTTATTAGTTTTTTACGATAAAAAGGAGTTTTAAAAAAAATGAAACTATTTCGAGCAAAAAAGTTGCGTTTAGTAATTGGTGGATTTCTTTGTCTCTCTATTATCTCTTGTGCTGGAACCACTGGCACTACAAATCAGCAGGTAAAGACTCAGCAAGGTGCTCTTGTTGGTGCTGGAGTTGGTGCAATATTGGGTCAGGTAATTGGCGGCAATACGAAAGGCACTCTTATTGGTGCTGGTATTGGTGCTGCTTTAGGCGGAATTGCTGGCAATCAGATTGGGGCATACATGGATAGCCAAGAGCAGGCTCTAAGAGAGGTGATTGTGGAATCTAACGAGACCACAGTTGTAAGAAATGAGAACATTTTGACTGCAACATTTCAATCAAATATGTTTTTTGATTATGACTCTGATGTGATCAAGGCTGGTGGATACTCAGAGATCGATAGGGTAGCTGGAGTTTTAAGAGATTACCCACAAACAAGAATCAGAGTTGAAGGGCACACAGACTCAAAAGGCTCTGATGTCTATAATCAGGCTCTATCAGAGAGAAGAGCAAAAGCTGTTGCTGATGCACTAATACAAAGAGGCGTTGATCCTGCACGACTTGAGGTTATTGGATTTGGTGAGTCTCAGCCAATATCGTCAGATGATGCTACCAATCGTAGAGTCAATATTGTGATTATTCCGATTCAAGCATAATTAGCATAACATATACTACTCTTGGTCATAAATTTAGTTTTTTGTAGGGGTGCAGTGAACTGCACCCCTATTCACCTTCTTTTGTTATGCTTAAAAAATTTTATCTCCCCAAATTCCTACACCGTATAATCCCTTACCCCCAACCTTTTTTGTGCTTGACATGACACTAAATGGTCTTATTTTCTCTTCAAAAATTAAATCTTATGTTTTTTACAAAATTTTAAATAGTTATAAAACATATTGAACTTTAGGAGAGACAATTGGCTAAAGGGAAAGATAAATTTATGGAACAAAATGAATCTCAAGAGATATTAAATGGTAATGATGTGCCGCAAGCTCACTGCAAAGAAGATAATAAAACATCTGAAAGTAGTAGCTCTTTAGAAGATGCTCAAAAACCAACAGTTGAGCAGTTTCAAGCAGCTCTTGATATGGAAAAGGAGCGAACTTTAAGAGTATTAGCAGAGTTTGACAATTACAAAAAAAGGTCAGCCCGTGAGATAGATGATTTTAGAAAATTTGCAAATGAGGCTCTATTTAAGCAGCTTTTGACTGTTGTAGATAATCTTGAGCGTGCACTATCTTCAGCGTCAGTTAAGTGTGATGATGGAAAAGATGGTCAACTTAAAGATACACAGAAAAATGGCATTATTCAGGGCGTTGAGATGACATGTAAGGATATAATAAAACTTTTTGAATCATTCAACGTAAAGCCAGTTGAGGCACAAGGCAAGCAGTTTGATCCTCTGTTTCATCAGGCTGTAAGCCATCAGGAGTGTGATAAATATCCTGATAACACTGTAATAGCAGAGCTTCAAAAGGGTTATATTCTGCATGATAGATTGCTTAGACCATCAATGGTTGTTGTTTCAAAAGCTGTGTCTAAATCTTGATTATTAAAAAATATGTAAAAATAAAATTTATAAAATATACTAAAAAATATATTGGAGGAGAACAAAAATGGGTAAGATAATAGGTATTGATTTAGGAACTACTAACTCTTGTGTTGCAGTTATGGAGGGTGGAGAGCCAAAGGTGATTACAAATGCAGAGGGAGGACGCACAACCCCTTCTGTTGTAGCAATAACTGAAAGTGGAGATAGATTGGTGGGTCAGATTGCCAAACGTCAGGCAATTACCAACCCTGAAAATACAGTTTTTGGCGTAAAAAGGCTTATTGGAAGAAAGTATAGCTCTAAAGAGGTTCAAGGCGATATAAATGTTCTGCCGTTTAAAATTGAGGCTGCTTCTAATGGTGATACCAGAATCAACCTTCGCGGTAAACAGCATAGCCCTGCTGAAATATCGTCATTTATTTTAGCAAACATCAAAAAAACTGCTGAAGATTATTTAGGAGAGCCCGTAACTGAGGCTGTTATCACAGTTCCAGCCTACTTTAACGACAGCCAGCGGCAAGCTACCAAAGATGCAGGTAAAATTGCTGGTCTTGAGGTCAAACGTATTATAAATGAGCCAACTGCAGCATCGCTTGCCTATGGTCTTGATAAAAAGGGTGATGAAAAGATTGTGGTATTTGACCTTGGCGGTGGAACTTTTGATGTATCCATTCTTGAGATTGGAGATGGTGTTTTTGAGGTAAAATCGACCAATGGTGATACCCATTTAGGCGGTGAAGATTTTGATCTACGAATCATTGATTATATTGCAGATGAGTTTAGAAAAGATCAGGGCATTGATATAAGAAAAGATAAGATGGCTCTTCAAAGACTCAAAGAGGCTGCTGAAAAGGCAAAGATGGAGCTTTCAACTGCTGTTGAGACTGAGGTAAATCTTCCATTTATAACAGCAGATGCAAGTGGTCCTAAACATCTTAACGTAAAACTTACCCGTGCAAAACTTGAGTCTCTTGTATCAGACCTCTTAGATAATCTTACAAAACCGTGCCAAACTGCTCTTAAAGATGCTGGATTGAGTTCAAGCGAAATCAACGAGGTTGTGCTTGTTGGTGGTATGACTCGTATGCCAGCAGTTCAGGAGAGAGTTGAGAAGATATTTGGCAAAAAGCCACACAAAGGGGTTAATCCAGATGAGGTTGTTGCAATGGGTGCAGCAATTCAGGCTGGCGTTCTGCAAGGTGATGTTAATGATGTTCTGCTTCTTGATGTAACTCCGCTATCACTTGGTATTGAGACTTTAGGCGGTGTTATGACAAAATTGATTGAAAAAAACACCACCATTCCAACCAAGAAGAGTCAGGTATTTTCAACTGCTGCGGATAATCAGCCAGCAGTATCTATCCATGTTTTGCAGGGCGAAAGAGAGATGGCAGCAGGCAACAAGACACTTGGGCAGTTTGAGCTATCTGATATTCCATCAGCACCTCGCGGAGTTCCACAAATTGAGGTTACTTTTGATATTGATGCAAATGGTATTGTTCATGTGTCTGCAAAAGATAAGGCTACAGGCAAAGAGCAGTCAATCCGCATTACTGCTGCAAGCGGGCTTTCTGATGAAGAGATCAAAAAAATGGTTCGCGATGCAGAGATACACGCTGACGAAGATCGCAAAAAACGTGAGCTTGTAGATGCTAAAAACTCTGCTGAATCTTTGATAAATCAGAGTGAAAAGACTCTAAAAGAGCATGGCGATAAAGTTGACTCTGCCACAAAAGATAAGATTCAAGATGCCCTTGCAGAGCTAAAACGGGCAAAAGAGGGAGATGATACAGAGCTTATCAAAAAGAAGATTGAAGCACTTACTCAGGTATCTCACAAATTAGCAGAGGCTATGTATCAGCAGGCTGCCCAAGATACTGCTAATCAAGCAGGCAGCGGAGCTGGTCAATCTGGAGCCAAAACAAACAAAGATGATGATGTTGTTGATGCTGATTTTGAAGAGGTTAAAAAATAGTAGATAAAAACAGCCCTTGCAATACTATCCCACTGTGTTCTATATTTCACAGTGGGATTTTTTTTAGCGGGTAACATAATATTTTTTAACAACATAACAAGAACAGATAAAAAGAAAGCACCACTTATGATTATCACAGAGATTTTAGCCAGAAATAGCCGAATATACCACAATGAGATTGCTTTGATTGAGCGATCTCCATCTGAAGATATAAGACGGGAGATAACATGGGGCGAATTTTACGCCTCTTCAAACAGCTTTGCCAACACTCTTTTTGCCTCTGGAGTTAGAAAAGGGGATCGGGTTGTTCAACTTATGACAAACTCATTAGATTGGCTTCCGATCTATTTTGGTATTTTAACCACAGGGGCATTGGCTGTTCCACTAAACTTTAGGTTTGAATCAGACAAGATACTTCTTTGCACAGAGCTTGCTGAGGCAAAAATTTTTATATTTGGAGAGGAGTTTATAGATAGACTTGTATCTATCAGAACTATTCTTGAAACAACGGTTCAAACATGGGTTTTTACTGGAGAGCCAGATAAATGTCCTGGATATGCAGTTCCATACCACGTTTTTGTTCAGACAATTTCAGGAGAAGATTTTTCAGGTGATACTCCCCCTGATGTAACCATAAACATTGAAGATGATGCAGCCTTATATTTCACATCTGGCACAACTGGAACGCCAAAGGCAGTTCTTTTGACCCACCGAAACCTTGAGCACGCCTGCTATGTTGAAAATAACCATCATGGTCAAAAACATGACGATATTTTTCTATGTATTCCGCCCCTTTATCACACTGGAGCTAAAATGCACTGGATGGGAAGTTTTATTGTTGGAGGCAGGGCTGTTATTTTAAAAGGGGTTAAACCTGAGTGGATACTTGAGGCTGTCTCTGAAGAAAAAGCAACAATTGTTTGGCTTCTTGTTCCTTGGGCACACGATATTTTAATTGCAATAGAGAACAATAAAGTTGCAATTTCGGATTACAAACTTGACCAGTGGAGACTTCTGCACATTGGAGCACAGCCTGTTCCGCCAAGTCTTATCAAAGAGTGGAAAGAGTATTTTCCTAAACATCAATACGACACAAACTATGGACTCACTGAATCTACAGGTCCGGGTTGTGTCCATCTTGGCATTGAAAATAGCCATAAGGTTGGGGCAATCGGGCTGCCGGGATTTGATTGGGAGTGTCGTGTTGTTGATGGCTCTGGCAATGATCTGCCCCCTGGTGAGAGCGGTGAGCTTATTGTAAGAGGTCCGGGTGTGATGAAAGAGTATTACAAAAATCCAGTGGCAACCAGCAAAACCATAATCAATGGCTGGCTCTACACTGGTGATATTGCACGTTATGATAAAGATGGCTTTATCTGGCTTGTTGATAGAAAAAAAGATGTCATTATCTGCGGTGGTGAAAATATTTTTCCAGTAGAGATTGAGCACTTTTTTATGCAACACCCGAAAATTCAAGATATTGCAGTTATCGGAGTGCCAGACGAGAGGCTCGGTGAGATTACTGCTGGCATTATTTGTGCAAAGCCGGGATTAACTCTTACAAAAGCTGAGATAACAGAGTTTGGATATGGTCTTCCTCGATACAAAAGATTAAGGCGAATTATATTTGCAGATGTGCCAAGAAATGCTACTGGTAAAATTGAAAAGCCAAAACTTAGAAGGCTCTATGCAAGGGATAACAGATTAAATGTAGATAAATTACTAAAGTAACTGGTTAAAACTGTATTTTTAAAATTAAAATTCTGGAGCGTTAAAATGAAAAATTGTATAAAAGTCGTGTTTTTTTTGCTCTTTTTTGTGGTCTCTTCTTTTGATACCACCTCTATTTTTGCGGCTGATAATGCAGAGGCAGAAAAAGAGAGGGCGTTAGCAGCAATTGAGCAGCGTTACTCTGGCAAAGAGTTTAGTGCAACCTATGAGCAGACCTCAATTTTAAAAGCCCTTGATGTTACTGAGGTTGCATCTGGCAGGGTATTTTTTAGCCACCCTGGGAAAATGAGATGGGAATATAGTGCCCCAGAGGTGCATCAAATAATAAGCGATGGTGTCAATCTCTGGATTTATAAGCCAGACGAAAAGCAGGTGAGCAAAGGGAGTGCAGCAAATTTTTTTAAAGAGGGGGCAGGAGGAGCATTTTTATCTGACATATCAACAATGAGAAAAAACTACAAAATAACACTTAACGGTGCTGATGACTCTATGGTTGAGATGACAATGATTCCAATTAAGAAAAATCCAGATATATCCTCCATAACCGTTACGGTTGCAAAGCCTGACTACAACATCAAAAAGATAGTAACTTTTAACTCTTATGGCGATGCAACAGAGCTTTTGTTTAGCAATATCAACTTTATTGATCTTGATGAGTCTATGTTTGAGTTCTCTATTCCTAATGGGGTTGATATTATTTATATGGATTAAAAAAACATCTTAAAGAGGCGGATTAAGGATTAAGACCTTCTGCCTCTTTATTATTATGCTGTAATTTTACATAGCATTCATAACTTCATCAGGAATATCTGCATTAGAGTAAAATTTTTGAATATCATCGCAATCATCTAAAGCCTCCATGAACTTTACCATCTGCTCTGCATCTTTTCCCTCAACTCTTGTTTGAGTCTGGGGAATCATTGTTATTTCAGCTGCCTCATATTTAATCTTTGCAGCATCAACAGCAGCTTTTACAGTCTCAAAATCAGAAGGATCAGTTATAATCTCAAAGCAGTCGCCCTCATCTTTGACATCTTCTGCCCCTGCTTCAAGAGCTATCTCCATAAGGGTATCTTCAGAAGCATTTGCTTTATCTACAGAGATAAGCCCTTTTTTATCAAACA
>JADFZO010000040.1 GCA_015232465.1 Desulfamplus sp. | reverse complement strand
ATTGCTGCACGTATTGACAGCCGCATTGAACCTATTGCGGTTGGAACTCAGCAATTTGAAATAGATGATAAAAGCACTATTCTTGAAGTAGCAAGACGAGAAGGTGAAAAAATATATCCTCAGGATATTGAAGATTCTGTCTTGTAAATCCAACCCTTAAAAATGTTCTTAATCCCACCAATTCTGACTCTTATGTTTGTTGCTCAAATATTTTGACATCGTTGTAGATAATTCTTGGCAATCGTATCAAAAGGGTTTTGAGTGATGTATTGCTCAAGTAATTGAGAGGCTTTGCTCATATCTTGAAAATGAAAATGGTAGATAGCATCTTCAAACATCTTTTTGTTTTTGATCTTTGCTTTTCTAACTTCTCGCGGGTCAGTATCAAAGACTTCGTAAATAGAAAGTGGCTCTGATTTTCCCTTTACCAAAACACGATCAATAAATCGAATGGCATAATTTGCTGGATTTTCAAGGTCATTAAAAGTGTGTTCACTTATAATCAGAGGGATTCTATACTGTTTTGTAAGCCCTTCCAATCTTGAGGCAACATTTACAGCATCACTTATAACTGTTCCCTCCATTCGATTCTCTTCTCCAAGTGTTCCAAGTATGAGATTGCCAGTATTGATGCCTATTCCAATCTGGATTGTTTTGTATCCAGCCCTTTGTCGCCCTTGATTGTATGCTGCTAATCTGACTAACATTAAAATTGCTGCTGCAATTGCATCATCAGCCCGTCTGTCAAAGAGAGCCATTATCGCATCGCCTATATATTTGTCGATAAATCCATGATTTTCTCGCACTAACGGTCCCATCTGGTTAAGATAGGAGTTAATAAACCTGAAATTCTCTTCTGGAGTCATGGATTCAGAAAGAGTTGAAAATTGCCTAATATCAGAAAAAAGTATGCTCATTCTCTTTTGAACCTGATCGTTTAGCTGCACGTCAATTATACTATCTTTTCCAAGAGTCTTTAAAAACTCGTGAGGGACAAAACGCTGATATGCCCTGTTTAGCTTTAAAAGATGCTCCAGAGCCTCTTTTAACTGTTTTGACTCAAAATAGCTGTTTATCGCTTCGCGTGTAGTTAAAACAAGATCATCTTGTTCCCAAGGCTTGGAGATGTAGCGATAGAGATTGGCATTGTTTACGACATTTCCAACTGCATTTGCATCAGCTTGACCTGTAAGAAGTATGTTACGAGTTTCCAAGTTGAGCTTACAGACCTCTATTATAAGCTCATCACCTTTAAGTCCCGGCATTGCGTGGTCTGTTATGATAACTGGAATATCAACCTTTTCTGATAATAGCTCTTTAAAAAACTCTAAAGCCTCAGCTCCATTGTCAATAGTTTGTATATTAAACTCTTTTCCAAAAGGGCGTTTTAACTGCTCTTTAAGGGTATCTAAAACGATATTTTCATCATCAACACATAGTATTACAGCTCTATTCATAGCTATCGCAACTCTGTTTATGGTTATTTTTCATAACATTTCTATTATAACTGCCATAGTTTTCCCATGCTGATTCAATGGCTTCAATCAGTTCAGTTTCGTCCCATGGCTTGCACAGACATCTATAGAGATTTGCGTTTTCTTGAGCATATCTTATTGATTCATCATCAGCCTGACCCGTAATCATAATTGAAATTATCTCAGGAAATCGCTCATTTACCTTTATAAGAAACTCGTCCCCTTTCATGCCGGGCATCATCCAATCAGTAATGATTATAAGAATCTGTATTCCGCCGCCATAAAGCTCTTCAATAACTTCCAATGCTTCAACAGGGCTTTCAGCCATCTCATAAATGTATTTATTGCCGAATTTTCTTTTAAGCTGCTCTTTTAAACTTCTTAGTACTGTCTGTTCATCATCAACGCATAGAAACGCTTTTTGTGGCATTTTAAACATCTCCTCTACTGATTGCTAAATTGTTATTCATTTTTAAACGGTTAGTAATCTACTACTCAACTCCTACACCTCAAACACCCTAAACCCCTTATTTCCAAAGCAATAAATCACATATTGCGATATTTTTATGTACAGATGTTTTAGAGGTATTTGATAAGTAAACTAAGCAGCTTGTCAGGATCAAACGGTTTAGATAGATAGCCATTCATGCCAGATGCAATACACTTTTCGCGATCCTCTGTTGTTACGTTGGCTGTCATGGCAATAATCGGAATATCAAACCCCTTATCTCTTATAAGTTTTGTTGCCTCAATGCCGTCCATCTCAGGCATCTGAATATCCATTAAAACAACATCATAATTATTTGTAACTACTGAATTCACAGCCTCAATGCCGTTAGATGCAACATCAGCACAGATTCCCATCTTCTCCAAAACTTTTAGAGCCAATATCTGATTAAATGCGTTATCTTCAGCTATTAGAACGCGAAGAGATGCAATCTCTTTATCTGAAATGATCTCACTACTATTTAGTTCGCAAATATGGGAGTTTGAACCTTCCGCCTCATCAAATTGTGCGGTAAATCTAAAAATTGTCCCTTTTTCGTATTCGCTCTCAACCCAAATATCGCCACTCATAAGTTCAACAAGCCTCTTTGAGATAACAAGCCCAAGTCCAGTTCCGCCAAATTTACGAGTTGTAGAGGTGTCAGCCTGCGAAAATGGCTGAAATAGCTTATCTAATCGATCTTGTGGTATCCCAATGCCACTATCTTTTATCTCAAATAGAATGGTGATATAGCCATCTTTATCTATATCTGAACCATCTTTATTTTGCGGTTTATCTACTACGCGTTGAATTAGAGGTTTAATCGTAATTGTGATCTCCCCTGTGTTCGTAAATTTTACGGCATTATTTATAAGATTTAGAATGATTTGACGCAAACGGTTAGGGTCGCCTTTTAAAAAACGTGGAACAGCGTTATCAATATTGCAGTTTAGACCAAGAGCCTTTTCAGAGGCTTTTATTCTCAAAATATCAACTATTTTGCTAACCAACTCTGATAAATCAAATTCGATTGACTCCAGCTCCACTTTACCAGCTTCGATTTTAGAGAAATCTAAAATATCTTCGATAAGAGATAGAAGTATCTCAGAGGAGTGGGAGAGCATATCAACATATTGAATCTGTTCACTATTTAGGGCAGTATCTTTAATAAGCCTGCTCATTCCGATAATTACATTCATCGGCGTTCTAATCTCATGGCTCATGTTTGCAAGAAACTCTGATTTTGCACGAGTTGCAGACTCAGCCTCCTCCTTTGCCTTTATAATCTCAGCCTCTGCAAGTTTTCGCTCTGTTGTATCCCTAATTATTCCAACTGCATACCAGCCATCAGCAAGATTTATAGATGATAGCGATAGCTCAATTGATATTTCAACACCATCTTTTCGTTTTGCCTCTACCGCTACGATTTTTCCCAAAGCTGTACCTTGACCAGTTTCACGAAAAAACTTAAACGCCTCTTGATGCAAAGGAATATAGCGAGCTGGAGCAATCAGATAGTGAAGATTTTTGCCCATAGCCTCATCTTTTTTATACCCTAAGATGCTCTCAGCAGCTCTGTTCCAAAAAGAGATATTGCCAATTGGATCCATCATCAAAATCGCATCTTGAGCAGATTCAGTAATTGCACGTATTCGTGCCTCTTCTGCCCTTAACGACTGCTCTATAATTTTGCTATCAGTTACGTCATCTAAGGCTGCAACTGCACAGTTTGGATTATCAATAAGGCTAAGAGGCTCTATGCTAAATCTTAGCCAGCGTTTTGATATTGTTGAGCCATCGTCATCGTATATTGTAGCCTCCATCTCTTGACCCTCTGTTGGCTCTCTTTTTGATATGACCCGTATTATCGCATTTCGCATTGGGCACTTAGGGCATTTTGCAGAGTATCCGCAACCTTTTGGGTGATCTTTTATGTGGATACAAGCGATTAGATCACCGCAAGGACGATCTTTTATATTGTCGTCGTTCTTACTAAAAATATGTTCAGCCTTTTTATTTGCTTTTGTGATGCAGTAGTTGCTATCAATAATAATTATAGCAACAGGAGCTGCGTCCATAAGCGATCTCATATTGGCTCGCTCAATCTCAAGAGCCTCTTCAGTAGCTCTGTGCTCCTTAATCTCTCTTTTAAGTCGCCTGTTCCATATAAACATCAAGCTACTAATCAGAATAAAAATTATAGCCACAGATAGCCCTACTACGTCAGAATCTAAAATTTTTAACAACATAATCTATTAATTCTCCTTACACCTAAGTTTAAGAGCTAACTGCAGAGTAGTTGATGATTATCTGGCTTAACTTATCAGGATCAATAGGCTTAGAGATGTAGCCATTCATTCCAGCAGCAGCACAGTTAGCCATATCATCTGCTGTTACGTTGGCTGTCATAGCTATAATCGGAATCTTAAAACCTTCGTCTCTGATAGCTTTTGCAGCCTCAAGCCCGTCCATCTCTGGCATCTGAATATCCATTAAAATAATATCGTATATCTTTTGACGAACAGCCTCAACAGCCTCTTTACCGTTAGAGACAACATCAGGGGTCAGCCCCATCTTCTGCAACAGTATAATGGCAAGCCGTTGGTTAAACTCATTATCTTCAGCCATTAAAATACGAATTTCTGTAAACTCTCTATTTGAAGGTTCGACAATCTTATCTAAGTTAGTATTTGTGCACGATACTGCATATTTATCTGAATATATTAAATCAGAGGCTATTTTTTCAAAACAGGCTGTAAATCTAAATGTTGTCCCTTTTTCGTATTGGCTCTCAACTGAAATTTCACCACCCATAAGTTCGACAAGTCGTTTTGAGATCACAAGACCAAGACCAGTTCCACCATACTTTCTGGTTGTCGAAGCGTCAGCCTGCGAAAATGGCTGAAACATGCGATTTAAACGATCTTGTGGGATACCAATACCAGTATCAGAGACCTCAAAAAGAAGAGTTAAGATATTGGAATCTGATACCACTGGTGTAACTTGTTGAATTTTAATGGTTATATCACCTGTGGGGGTAAATTTAATGGCATTGTTTAAAAGGTTGAGAATAATTTGACGCAGACGATTTGGATCCCCTTTTAAAGAGCATGGAATATCATCAGCAATATCACACACCAAATTAAGCCCCTTTTCAGAGGCTTTAATCTTGAGCATATCTGTAATTTTTTTAATTAGATTTTGCAGCTCAAACTCAACAGACTCCAACTCCACCTTACCAGCTTCGATTTTAGAGAAATCTAAAATATCTTCGATAAGCGATAGCAAAATTTCAGAAGAGTGAGAAATCATCTCAGCATACTCCTCTTGCTCCTCGTTTAGCTCTGTATCTTTTATAAGTCTGCTCATTCCAATAATTACATTCATCGGAGTTCTGATCTCATGGCTCATATTGGCAAGAAATGCCGATTTTGCACGGGTTGCAGACTCAGCAGCCTCTTTTGCTTTAATCAGCTCCTCTTCAGCCCTTTTATGCTCAACAATCTGCCACGTTACGTCAGCTAAATAGGAAACAGTCTCAATATCTTTTTCTGTATAATCAACAGGCTTATTGCCAACCCCAAGAATAGCAAAGACTTTACCTTGACGAATTACAGGCGCAACAAGTTCGCGTACTACCTCAGCATGACCATCTGGCAACCCCTTTTTGTGAGCCAATGATGGGTAGTCGTTATGGACAACCGCCTTTTTTTCAACCACACAGTCAACCCAAACACCAGCTTTATGAATAGGGTAGTGGACTCCCTTTGCCCCAATCTGACAAAACTCCTTTAAAGTGCGAGTTGACCATTGTTGAAGCGATAGGGTCTGCTGGTCCTCTTCAACAAAGTGGTAAAAACCTATTGGGCTATCAACAAGTTGCCCCACCTCATCTAACACCTTTGTAAGAAGCTCATCAAGTGAGTGTGCTCTCATATACTCAAGCAAAATAAGACGAGTCTGCATCAACTTTTGGTTTAGCAAGAGCCTCTCTTGAGTCTCTTCAAGCTCTTTTTCCGCACCTTGTCGCTGTTCATCAGTAGCTCCAACCCCGCTATTTGAAGCTTGAAGCAGAACTCTATATTTTTCTAAACTTACCTTTAAAGCCTCTTCAGCTTGATGCCGCTTTTCTATCTCTTGTGCAAGACGCTTATTCCAAAGAAGTGTTACACCTCCAATAATTACCATCAGAGAGCCACCAACACCAAAAATCCAATTTATAATCTCATTCCAGTCCATTTTAATACCTCAAATATGTTGAATATTAGCTTATTTATCAGCTATAACTTATCAGATTATTGAAAACAGTCAAATGTTTATCAAAATCCATTGGGCAAAAAGATACTCTTGATCAATGTGAATTTATCTTTTTTCGTGGGGCTATTTAAAAATGAAATTGGCAATTTATGATTATATGTTTAAATTTTTGCTGGTTTTTATTGGCGGAGGTGTTGGTTCAATCTGCAGATATGCAACTGCACTCTTATCTTTTCGATTTTTAGGGGCTGCTTTTCCCTATGGCACATTGATTGCCAACTTAATGGGCTGCTTTTTGATTGGCATCTGTTTTCAACTGGTAGAGCGTGCTGCATGGTTTGGGTTATCTGCAAGGCTTTTGTTTATGACAGGATTTTTAGGAGGGTTGACAACGTTTTCCACATTTGCCTTAGAGACAGTTGTAGCTCAACGCAAAGGGGCATTGACGCTATCTATAATAAATTTTATCGCCAATAATATTTTAGGGCTGGCAATGGTGTTGGCTGGAATGTTACTGGTTCAACATCTTTTTAAAGATTGATTTACCTTATCAATCTCTTGGCTCTCATTAAGAGATGGCAAGAACCTCATCAATATTGTATTTGCACGATCTATTGATGAGGCTCTTGCTATTTTTAGTGTTAAGATTTTTCATTGTTTAATTGGTATGCTCAAGAACTATTTTAAGTATTCTTCGGATAGGTTCTGCTGCCCCCCAAAGAAGCTGATCCCCAACAGAAAAAGCTGTCAGATAATTGGAGCCTAAATTCATCTTTCTTATTCTTCCAATAGGCACAATCAATGTTCCAGTTACAGCAGCCGGCGTAAGGGCAGTTATAGACTCCTCTTTTGTGTTTGGCACTATCTTTACCCAACTGTTGTTTGAGGCGATCATCTCATTTATCTCATCTAACGGAACATCTTTTTTAAGTTTAATTGTAAATGCTTGACTGTGGCATCTCATAGCACCAATACGGATACACTGCCCATCAATTGGAACTGGATTTGATTCACGCCCAAGAATTTTGTTAGTCTCAACAAGACCTTTCCACTCCTCACGGGTCTGACCATTTTCCATAGCTTTATCAATCCAAGGGATAAGATTTGCAGCAAGCGGAACACTCCAAACATCTGTTGGCAGTGCATCTGAGCGGATAGTTTGAGTAACATTTTTATCAAGATCAAGTATGGCTGAGTCGTTGTTACCAAGATAGTTATCAGCACGCTCCCCTATAACCTTCATCTGCTTTACAAGCTCTCGCATATTTTTAGCTCCAGCTCCAGAGGCAGCCTGATAGGTCATTGAGGTTAGCCACTCAATAAGATCATTTTGAAATAATCCTCCAAGTGCCATAAGCATCAAAGAGACAGTGCAGTTGCCACCAATAAAATCTTTAATTCCACCATTTAGCCCCTGATCAATCACTTTACGATTGACAGGATCAAGAACAATGATGCTGTTTTTCTCCATTCTAAGTGCTGAAGCTGCATCAATCCAATATCCTCTCCACCCTTTTTTTCGTAGCTCACCATAAACTGATTGAGTATAAGAGCCACCTTGACAGGTTACGATTATATCCATATTGGAGAGGGCATTAATATCATTAGCATCTATAAGCAGCGGAATATCAACTCCAATATCTGGACCCTTTTCGCCAGCTTGCGATGTTGAAAAAAATAGAGGTTCAAAACCTTTAAAATCACCCTCTGCAACCATTCTTTCCATAAGAACTGACCCAACCATTCCACGCCAGCCGACAAATCCAACTCTCATTTTAAAATCTCCTTTTTGATTTTATTTTTTTTGATGATGACGCAATTGCACGCAACCAAATAAAAAAAGGACTTGGGGGTAATCCCTAAGTCCTTGATTTTCAGTTGGTGATCCCATCGGGAATCGAACCCGAGCTTCCGGCGTGAGAGGCCAGCGTCCTGACCGCTAGACGATGGGACCTTAAAAACTTTTCTCTTATAAATGACTCCTTTGATGGTGTCAATAAAAAAATGGGGGGTATCTTGAATAATAGCTCTACTTTACCCCTTTTTTCTTACTCCTCGCTTTGCTCCAAATAGAAAATAGACTATCCAGCCCACAAATGGAGTCAGTGCAACTAACCCCCATATCACTTTACTCTGCATCGAGCCAAAATCTTTTAAAATAACATTGACAATTGCCAGTATGGTTAATCCCCAAAAAACGACCCCCATTCCAGTTATAATTATAAATGTGTTATCCATTATAAAGTTTACACTCCAAAGCTGTCTAATTTGTTGAGGCTTTGAGACGATCTGATATTGCTAATAGTGTCTCAACATAAGGGGTGCTGTGGTTATATCTATATAAAACTTTGTGAGCCTGCTCCCTGCTTAATGATGGTTTCCAGCCATGCTTTTTAAGGTAGTTGGCAATGCTGTGTATTGCGTCTGTGTGGTCAAATAGATCAACCTTACCATCAAGATTTCCATCTTTTGCAAGCGTTAAAGCATTGCTTGGCATAAACTGAGCAATTCCAAGTGCCCCTGCATAAGAGCCTTTTATCCCAACTGGATCAAAGTTTTCCCTTTGAGCATACTTTAAAAATGCCTTTAACTCTTTGTACGCCCACTCAGATTTTGAGTCTGCTTTTTTCTCAAACTTATCTTTTGCAATTCTCTTTTCAGTAGAGAGAAAATCCCATAGCTGCTCTCTATTAGAGGTCTCTGAAAGCCCGCTCATTGTGGATAGTATGTTTATCACCTCTCTGTTACCTAAATAAGAGCCTAAACGGGTCTCAACAAGCATAATTGCAGTTATAACTGTTTTATCAACGCCATATATAGATTGGGCATTGTCAAGCTCTGCTTGATGCTCTTTCATATATTGAGCTGCACTGCTTATTGCCTTGTCTGATAAAAATTGCTCATAATTTAGCTTTGACTCTGAATGGACAAAAAAGAGCGATACACCTTTAAGCTCAAGAGCAACTTTAGGATTGCTATATATTTTATCAATATCATCTGAAGAAAATCCATCTTTAATCAAACGCTCTTTTACCCCTTGAAATATCGCTTGATTTTGAGCTTGAATATCAGATTGTGAAGCTAAAGATAGCTCTGTGTAGATAAATGGGGCTAATGATATGTAACATAGAGCCAATGGAAAGATTATAGTTAAAGCAAGCTGTTTATAAATAGAATTTGGCATAATAATAACTCCTAAAAAAATGGGGTCAATACATAAAGTTAGGGAGAAATAGAACAATGTTAGGAAACATCATTAAAATCATAATTCCAATAATAGTTGCAACCAAGAATGGAAAAATACCCTTAAAGATTGATTCAAGTGCAATATCGCCTACCACATTTTGCGATACGCCATAGACAACATAAACATTAATACCCACAGGTGGTGTGATAACGCCCATCTCAGTAACAAGAACAATGATAACTCCAAACCATATAGGATCATAGCCAAGATTTATGACTACTGGATAGAAGACAGGAATTGTTAGCATAATTAGACCCAATGAGTCCATAAAACAGCCACCCACAAAATATATTCCAACAATTATGCCCATTATCATGTATGGAGGAAGATCAAATTGTCCAACCCAAGTTGCCATCTCAAATGGGATCCGTGTTACAGCAAGAAACTTTCCAAAGACAACCGCTCCAGCAATCAAAAACATAATCATACAGGTAGTCAGCATTGTCTCATAAAGAGACTTTACAAATCCTCTCCATGTCAACTCTTTTCTTATAAGAGCAACTGCAATCACCCCAAATACGCCAACCGCAGCAGATTCAGTTGGTGTGAAAAATCCCCAAAAAAGACCGCTCATCACAAGAATAAAGACCGCAAGAGTATCTATAAGGTCTTTAACTGATTTTAGCTTTTGTGAGATTGTAAATTTTTCGCCCTGTGGTCCATCTTCAGGATATATTTTGCAGTTGATATAAATAGCTATGATGAACAAAAAAGTCATTAAAATTGCTGGAAATATGCCAGATACAAATAGAGCACCAATTGATTGCTGGGTCAATATGCCATAAATGATTAGAACAATACTTGGAGGCATGATCATTCCAAGACCGCCTCCAGAGGCTACCGAGCCAGCAGCTAAAGAGTCAGAATAGCCAAATCGCCTCATCTCAGGCATTCCAACAGTTGCCATAGTTGCAGCAGTTGCAGGACTT
This sequence comes from Desulfamplus sp., assembly GCA_015232465.1. Lineage (GTDB taxonomy): Bacteria > Desulfobacterota > Desulfobacteria > Desulfobacterales > Desulfobacteraceae > Desulfamplus. The sequence continues at coordinate 18,262 of JADFZO010000040.1, read as the reverse complement.
GAGCCGCATACAGAGCCAAATGCTGTACACGATGCAACAGTTGCCATTGCAAGTCCACCTTTTGTGTTGCCTAAAAATGTGTATGCAGTGTTATAGAGTTTACGGCTTATACCGCAGTTAAATGCAAGCTGTCCCATTAGAACATATAACGGTATTGTTGAGAGATCGTATGATATAAAAGATTCGTAAAAGTTACTTGGCAGAAGGTTTAGTGCCCCCTCAAAAGAGATAAGAGTGGCAAAGCCAACAAACCCCACCATAGTCATAACATAAGCTACTGGCATTTTAGTCATAAACATCGCAACCATTATTATAATGCCAATAACACCAACAGTAGTAGGGTTCATCTTGTTTTGTTATCTCCTACTGCCTTTTGGGGTTGTGTAAAAAAGAGGAGTATATCCTTTAGAATTGATATAGAAAAGATAAGAAAACAGATAGATAAAACATAAGCAAAATAGTACATAGGAAGCTCAAGATTCATTGAACTCTCCCCAGATTGTGCTTTTGCTCCAGCAAAAATAAACATTCTCCAAGATATTATTGACATAAGTATTAAAGATAGCGTGTTTGTAATCAGCTTAACGCCATATTGAACTTTGTTTGAAAATAGCCGTATAAATATCTCAACCCCAATATGAACTCCCTGTTTATGTGCATAAGGAAGAGACAACCCCATAGCAAGAAGTGCAAATACTGATACAATCTCTTCTGAGCCAAATATTGGGTAGTTAAAAGTAGTTCTAAGAAAAACATCGCAGCATGTTATACCAGCCATTGCAATAATGCAAAAGGCAGAGCCTATCCTCATGTAATCTTGCAATTTATCTAAGAAAAACCAAAATGATCTCATAAAAAACCTTTATATGAAATTAAGGGCGACCATTAACAGATCGCCCTTAAATAGTGTTTGTAAAGCTATTATTGTTCTACCTACATCAGCATAATTTTTAGTAAAAATTATCTGTTGCTTTCAATTGCTTTGGTTATAAAATCTACAATCTCAGTCCCTTTAAAACCTTTTGAATTAAGCTCCTCAGCATAAGATTTAATTGCAGGTGCAACAGCAGCTCTCCATTTTTCAGACTCTTTTGGATCAAGAGTGATTATCTTTTTTCCAGTTTCAACAAGAGAATTTTTACCAGCTACATCAATTTGATCCCACGCTTGACCATGTTTTACTGTCCATTCAGCATTAATGTCAGAGATTATCTTTTGAACCTCTGGAGATAGTGCTGCCCATTTTGCCCTGTTCATTGTAACTATCATAGCAGTTGTGTAGGCAACTGAATCCTCAAGAATGCAGTAATCAAGAACTTCTCCAAGTTTCCACCCTTTGTTTGACTCCAATGGGTGTGTGCTGCCATCTACAACACCCTTTTGAAGGCTTGTGTAGGTCTCTTGCATACTTTGCCCCACAGGTGTTCCGCCTAAGGCATTAACAAGATATGTGCTCATTCCAGTTGATCTTATCTTTAGCCCCTTTATATCTGCTATGGTTTTAACCTCTTTTTTCTTTGTGTGGATATATCCTGGACCGTGAGCATGGAGAAACATAACTTGAGTATCTTTAAACTCCTCTGGTTTAAACTGCTCCATCACAGCATTGGCAACCTTAGTTGCTACAACTCCATTTGGATAGCCCATTGGTAGATCAACAGCTCCCATAACTGGAAAACGCCCCCTTGTGTATGCAAGAACAGTCATGCCAATATCTGCAACTCCTGAGGCTACGCTTTCGTATATTTGAGGGGCTTTTGCTAAAGTTCCACCAGGGTAGTAGTCAATCTTTACAGCACCGTTGGTCCTTTTTTCTACCTCTTTGCACCACGATTCAGCAAGTTGTGATTGACCATGAACAGGTGGAAAAAAGTTGGCGTATGTAAGTTTAATCGGCTCTGCTCCATTAGCAGGAGAGGGGGTTAGACTAAAAAGGCTAAAGATAGCCGTTACTACTACCAAAGAGAACATGCTAATTGTTTTTTTACTCCAATTTTTAGAGCACATCTGTAAATCTCCTTAAAAGTTTTTAAATTAAAATTGTCTATCTCATTGATTTATACTTGAAAAACCTTTTCTTTATGAATAATTTTGATATAAAATGCAATACGATGTCAATAAAAAATTGAACTACGATTGCCTAAGGGATACTAAAGGAATGAAACAGCACGATAAAATTCGACTTGGTTTGATGGCTCCCCTTTCTGGAATAGTTAAAATTTACGGACCAGAAATATCGAATGCAGCGAAAATAGCCTGCAATGAGATAAATGAGGTTGGCGGAGTTTTAGGTAAAGAGCTTGAGCTTATAATTCTTGATGATGGTAGCTTTCCAGATACTGCTGTTGCTGCTGCTAAACGTCTTGTCTATGAGTTTAACTGCTCTGCCATAATTGGCAACCTTCTTTCTAACTCAAGAATATCAGTATCAACTCTTGTTTCAGAGCCTCTAAAAATTCCATATTTAAACTTTTCGTTTTACGAAGGTAGCATATTTGGAAGATATTTTTTTCATTTTGCAGCCCTTCCTAACCAGCAGATTGATCGCATGATACCTTATATGCAAAAACAGTTTGGAGATAAGATGTTTTTTGCAGGTAGCAACTACGAGTGGCCCATAGGCTCAATTGATGCAGGAAAAAGGGCACTTCTTAAAAATGGGGGGGAGATTGTAGGAGAGAGCTATCTGCCTATTGGTTCATCTATAGTAGAGGTAGAGGAGCTACTTTTAAAGCTGTCAAACTCTGGGGCTGATGTTTTTGTCCCATATTTTGCTGGAACTGAGCAGATAAACCTTTTGACAGCATTTACCAAGCGGGGGCTAAAAAATAGAATGGCGGTTGTTATGGGGCACTATGATGAGGCAATGGTCAGCCTTCTCTCCCCTGAAATACGAGATGGTTTTTACTCATCAAATACCTATTTTATGTCAATAGATTCAGATGCTAACCGCTCATACCTTGATAGATTATCAAAACTTGATGGCATAAAAGGTCTTTCCCCCTCAGGCAATGGAGTAGTTACAAATTTTGGAGAAGGGACATATATCTGCGTAAAGGCATTTGCACAAGCTGTTAATCAAGCTGGTTTGCTTGATTCTGATGCGATTGTAGAGGAGCTTGAGAGAGTTGAAATTAAAGCTCCTCAAGGTGTTGTCTCTATGGATAGGGCTACGCACCATGCTGCAGTAAATACATATCTATCACAATGCAATATAGATGGGGTGTTTTCAATAATAGAGTCATTTGGTCAAATCCCGCCAATTATACCTGAACGATATAAAGATAGTTGCAGCAAAGATAAATATATATCTAATGTAGATAAAAAATCTCAACAAATTGAGCCTAATCAAGTTGATGATAAAGGCTCTAAGAGGCTATGGAGTGGTCTTAACTGCTGCTCTATAATATCTCAAATTCTTGAGAGTGTTGATGTTGTTATAATTGCTGTAAGCAAAGATGGGATAATCCTTGAGGCAAATCGCCAAGCATATATCCAATTTGGCTATCAATTTGACGAGCTAACAGGGCTATCTGTCCATCTTCTTGTGCCTCCAAATGTACGGGCAAGACACATTTCTCTATTTGATCAGTTTGCACAAGGAAGTGCAACTGAGATTCCTATGGGCAAACGTGGGCAGGTTCATGGATATAGAAAAGATGGCTCTTTGTTTCCAGCAGAGGCAAACATAGCAAAGTTTTTACATGGTCAAGAGTGGGTATTTGTAGTTACTTTAAAAGATGTAAGCGAGCGTAAAAAATCTGAAGAGACCCTTATTTGGCGAGCAACTCACGACTCTCTTACAAAGTTGCCAAACAGAGCCTTAATCAAAGAGAGGCTTACAAGTGCATTGGCAAGAAGCATTAAGATTGAAAAAAATGTGGGTTTAATCTTTATTGATATAGATAATTTTAAACTTATTAATGACTCCTATGGGCACGATTTAGGGGACCAACTACTCATTATTATTGCAGATAGAGTTATAAGTAGCACAAGACCTGGTGATACAGTAGCCCGTTTAGGTGGCGATGAGTTTGTAGTTTTGTGCGAATATATAGATACTGAAGAGACTTTGATTCAGATTGCTCAAGATATTAACTCAATAATACGTACCACATTCAACCTTGATGAGAAAACAATCTATGTAAGTGCAAGTATAGGAATGGCAATAGGGCACGGCTCAACCCATTCAGCAGATAATCTTTTAAGAAATGCTGATGCTGCAATGTATATGGCAAAAGATAAGGGTAAAGATGGTTGGAGTCTCTTTTCTGATACAATTTACGAAAATCTGCTTACAAAGTTAAATATAATCAATGGGCTTAAAAAGGCGATAGAACAAAATGAGTTTAATCTGCTATATCAGCCGATTGTTGCTGCAAACAGCAAGATGGTAGTTGGTGGAGAATCTCTTATCCGTTGGACAAGAGCTGACGGACCTGTCTCTCCTGCTCAATTTATACCGCTTGCTGAATCTAACGGCTCTATTGTGGCTATTGGTCTTTGGGTCTTTAGAGAGGCTTGTAAAACTGTTGCCCGTATTCAGCGTGAGTTTGGCAACGATATTCCATACACCTCAGTTAATGTTTCGACCCGTCAACTTGATGTTGAATCCATTGTTGAAGATTTTACCAATATTTTGAACGAAACTGGTGCAAAGGCTCAAAATATAGTGATTGAGATAACTGAAACATCGTTGATGACAGATATTAATAAAAATATAAAAGTTCTTAACGAGCTTGCAGCACTTGGGTTTAGGATTGCTGTTGATGACTTTGGGACAGGCTACTCTTCTCTTTTACAGCTTCTTAGAATGCCTGTTAGCATAATTAAAATTGATCGTGAGTTTATTGATGGGCTTGATAAAAGACCTGAAAGCAGGGCAATAACTTCAGCAGTGATAAAGATGGCTAAAATAATGAACAAACAGACAATAGCTGAAGGTGTTGAAAATGAGGCACAGCTATTTGAACTTCAATCCCAAGGGTGTAAAAATATACAGGGTTTTTATTTTTACAAACCTATGGTTATTGACGACTATATTGAGATTCTTAAAAATAATGTTGTCCACACAACTCCTACTAAACCATCTGTCTATACAGTTATATACATAAGCAGAGCCTCAGAATCTATCTCGCAAGAGGAGATCAATAAAATCTTAAAAGCATCACGAAAAAACAACTCAGAGCGATCTATCACAGGATTTTTAATCTATAATAATGGCTACTTTATGCAACTGATTGAGGGAAGAAGAGAGGTTATTGAGGCTGTTTTAGGCAAGGTGATAGATGATCCACGCCATAGAAATGTTAATATCATTCTTAGAGCCTTTAACGAGCGTAGGCTATTTACAGATTGGACCATGGGCTTTTGGAATATGAAAGAGGCTGGTTCTCAGATAGATTTTTCAACTTGGCAAAAGCATACATTTTCGCTCTTAGATATATCAAATGATGCAAAACTCTGCTATTCGCTATTTGAGGCAATATCGTCAAAAAATTTATAAATTAAAAATACCTTAGAGGTTTACCAATGGCTTTTATAAAAGGGGTTACATACAATCTAAAAGGGCTTATTATGGGGCTTACAACTCCTAAGCTCCTTTGGCTTGGATTGCTTAGGGTTGTTGTGGTTGTAATATTGACAATTTTGTCATCAGCTATTGTTCTAATGTGGCATCAAGAGATTTTAAATCTTATTTGGCAGGAGCCTGAATCTGGCTGGATTTTATTTGTCTGGAGAGTAGCATCATGGATTTTATCAGTTTTTCTTGCAGCAGTTTCAGCCATATTTTCCTACATAGTGGCACAGCTTCTCTTTGCTATATTTGTGATGGATTACATGTCAAGAATAACAGAGAAGATTATTTTAGGGCATGATGCCGCTCTCTGCCAAGAGCCAAACAGCTCATTTTTTAGGGTTTTGCTCTATTTGATAAGCCAAGAGATTCCAAGGGCAATAATCCCTCTTTTGCTTATGCTATTTATTGTTGTGTTGGGATTTTTTACTCCGTTTGGACCAGTTGTTGCCATTGCTTCATCTATTATTGCAGCTATCTTTCTTGCATGGGATAACACTGATCTTGTGCCAGCAAGAAGAATGTTGCCATTTAGGAGTCGGTTTGGTTTTTTGAAAAAAGAGATTTCATTTCACCTTGGATTTGGTATCTGGTTTTTGATCCCTTGGGTAAATATTCTGTTTCTATCGTTTGCCCCAGTTGGAGCTACAATCTACTTTATAGAAAAGGAGCAAGGATAAAGATATTTTAACTCTATACTCGAAAATCCTCTTTTTTGATTCCAAGCTGTTTCATTTTATTATAAAGACCACGCGGGTGGATACCAGCAATCTTTGCAGCCTGCCCAACTCGCCCGTTTACCCTCTTTAGCAGCATCGCAATATATAGACTCTCAACCTTGTTTATAACCTCAGCCGTAACCTGTGGCAATGTTTTATTATCCCAAGACTCTGTGTTAAATATCTGATTTTCAATGGCAAGCTGGTTATGAGTGCTACCAGTTGGATTAAATATGCTCTCTGGCAAATCTTCAGGCTTTATAGTTTGAGTGCGACAAAGTAGCATTGCCCGTTCAATAACATTCATAAGCTCTCGTACATTTCCGGGCCAATCATATCTGCTCATCAACTTAACAGCCTCTTCTGAGATTCCGATAACCTCTTTGCCTATTTTTTTGCGATAGTATGAGATAAAATTTCGGATAAGTCCTGGTATATCCTCTCTTCTTTTTCGTAAAGGGGGAATTTTAAGAGATACAACACTTATTCTGTAAAATAGATCACGCCTAAATCTGCCAAGTTCAATCTCATTTTCAAGCTCTTTATTTGTTGCAGCAATCACCCTAACATCAACCCAAATCGGCTCTTCCCCACCAATTGGGACAAATTCGTAATCTTGAAGCACCCTCAACAGTTTTGTCTGAAGATGCAGAGGAATATCGCCAATCTCATCAAGAAATATTGTGCCATTATGGGCAAGCTCAAATGCACCGCGTCTGGCACGGATTGCACCTGTAAATGCACCTTGCTCGTGCCCAAAAAGCTCTGTCTCTAAAAGCTGCTCTGGCAGGGCTGCTGTGTTTACGGCAATAAATGGACCATTTGAGCGAGAGCCTTCTGCATGGATAGCCTTTGCAAGATGCTCTTTTCCCACACCTGTTTCACCTAAAATCAGAAGCGTTGCACTGCTATTTACAACCTGCTGAACCTCCTCCATAAAAATTTGCATCTGCTGACTATCTGAGACAAAATCGCTGATTTTAGGCTTTAGACGACCTTTTCTATCATACCTATCCATTAGATTAAACTGCCGTCTTGACTCTAAAATAGTCTCAATTGCTTCAATAAGGCTTGTTATTGAAATGCCTGAGTAGAGAACAGTGTCAGCACCAGCAGCAAGTAGTTGAGCATGATCTTCAGATGAATCGTTTGGGTGAAGCACAATGGTTATTGGCTTTTCTGGAAGGTTGTTTAGCACAGAAAGCCCTGACTCCATAGGCTTTGGAATCAGAGCCTCACTGATTAGAAAAATATCAGCACAACTGCGGACAAGAGATTGCCACACACCATTGTTGCGTCCAAATTTTTTCACCTGAATATCTGGGATTTCATCTAATTTATCCACAATTCTTGACTCAAGTTTTTTATCTTTTATTGCCAATACAACTCTTAACAACATAAAGCCTCTCTTTTTAAATTTAAGTTATAAAATCGGTATTGTGATTCTATTTTATATCCATATTTAACCATTTTATGAATATAAAATATCCCATTTGTTTTGATATTCTTATTAAATAGTATGTTTTGAAGGGATAAACAAGTATTATTTTGCCTAAATACTTAAAAATTTCGTTAAATAACTAATAAACAGGTATTTGTATACTCATTTATACGCTTTCAATCTATTAAAATTTTGCTGGATAAAAATAATTTTTTAATTAAATCAAGCTATTATATCTTATTATCATATCATGGCACTAAAAATGCTTAAGTCATGCCATCTATTATATTATTGGATTATATCTATTTGATTTTTGACTATATTTAATACTTTTTACAGGAGATATAAAAAATGGGAATCACACCAATTAGAAAAGTTGATCTTGCCGAAGATGTTTGGGGGATTGCCTCCTCTATTGATATATATGGCTGCAATCCTCAAAAGATAAGAGATGCAGCGTATATCAAGCAGTTTGTAAAAGAGCTTTGCGACTTGATTGAGATGAAACGATTTGGGGAGACTCAAGTTGTCCATTTTGGTGAAGATGAGAAGGTTGCTGGCTTTTCAATGGTTCAACTTATTGAGACATCTCTTATTTCAGCGCATTTTGCAAACCTTACCAACACCACATACCTTGATGTTTTTAGCTGCAAACCTTACGACCCAGAGGTTGTTAAAAATTTTGCACAAGGCTACTTTGAAGGGGAAAATACCTTAATTAATGTAACTTACAGGAGATAAGCCATGTCATCAACTATCCGTATTGTAAAGGATATAGATGAATGTGCCTTTTTGTGGCAAAAATACTACCCTGTTGATTGTCTCTTTGATCTTTGGTGGGTCAAAGAGACTTTTGCTAAATTTTATAAACGTGAGCCATTTTTTGTTGTGCATGAAGATGGCTCTCGGTTAGATGGGCTTCTTCCTCTTTGCAGGGCATCTGAGCTAATAATTTCTGATAATGACTCCTTAGTTAAAAAAGAGTTTTATCTATTTTTTCCGGGTGAGATGTGGCACAACAGAACATGGATGGAGCAAAATAAAATTATTGCTACAAACTTTGATGTTATGCGTGAGATGCTCTTGGTTGTTAAGTCTGAGGCAGATAATCGCGGGAGTTTTGTGGATATTAGGTATTTGAACAAAAAATCTATTGATAATATTCCATCTGAATTTAGCTCTAACTGCACAGTTGATGAGGTTGGCTATATTTTTTATCCAGCCCAATATAAATATAGCTATGAAGCCTATCTTGGATCATTTGCTGGTAAATCAAGAAAAAAGATACTATCTGAGATAGCAACACTTGAGGGGCATGGGGTCTCTTTTAGATACAACAACTTTGATGATCTAAATATTATGTTTGAGCTAAATATGAACAGTTTTGGCTCAAATGGCTACTTTCACGACTCACGCTTTTTAAACTCTTTTATTGAACTTGCCTCACAACTTAATAAAAATGGTATGCTCAGAGTTGTTACTGTATTTGTAGGTGACAAGGTTGCTGCTGTTGATATGGGTGGTGTGTGGAATAATCAATCTATAATGCTTGCTGGCGGAACAGATAGAAATTTTGCTGGAGTTGCAAAACTTATCAACCTTCACCATATCAAATGGGCGTGTGCTCAAAACCTTGAATCTCTTGATTTTTTATGCGGAGATTTTGGGTGGAAAGAGCGATTTCATCTAACCCCTCGAGAGCTTTATCAAATTGTATTTTAATCTTTAAAACTATGATTGCTTTTTATTAAAGATCAAGGATTTGTAAATTAAATGCACAAAGACCAAAGAGTTTTGGTTGTAGGAACAACATCAGATTACATTGATCTTCTTCGCCATAAATATCCCCCAAAAAGCCTGCTTTTTATCACATCAAAAGAGATTAGAGAAAGAGCCACAGAAGAGAGTCCCCCAAAAGATGAGGAGATTTTGTCTCAGCTTGATACTCTTAACAGCTTCAAATTAAATAACCAAAATGATCACAAAGTTATAATTTCACTAATTAAAAAGCATGTTGAATTTTATAAAATTACATTAATAGGGGTTGCCTGCTTTGATTGTGAATCAATGGCTTTTGCCTCATATATTGCTGCTCAATTTTCTTTGCCATATCCACCAATTGAGGCAGTTATGGCGTGCCGAGACAAATCTATCACAAGAGAGTTGTGGCACAAAAATCAAATTTCAACACCTCACTACGCAAGAGTAAGCTCTTTGAATCAGGCTCTTGAGTTTTTCCATTCAGTTCAGGAGAATCACTCAACTGATGATGATAGTGTTGATCTAAAAAATAACAAAAGCAAAATTTTCCCGTGCGTCTTAAAACCGATTGATAGCAGTGGAAGCGAACGGGTCTTTAGATGCTTATCTGCAAAAGAGTGCGAATCAGCTTACAATACTATCTGCAAACCTCAAAAATCGTCTGATATTATAATTGAGAGATATGTAGAGGGGGTTGAGTATAGTTGCGATTTTATGGTTGGAGCTTTTTCATCTTCAAAAAGTGTGGGGCAGATAGAGGATAAAAACGAGACAGAAGATGTGATTTTAATTAGACTGACTCGTAAAATAGCATCTCCAACCTCTGTTTTTGGGACAACTATGGCTTATGAGATTTTAGATAAAAAGTTTTATTTAAACAATTTTTTAAAAAACGATCTTCTTAAAATTTTGGCAAAAGCTGCAAAAGCCCTTGGCATATCAAGGGCAATCTGCATGGTTGATTTTATTGTTACAGAAAGTGGTGATATTTTTTTGCTTGAGATGACCCCAAGACCTGGGGGAGATTGTCTGCCTTGGCTTATTGAGCGAGCCATGAATATTGATATTTTAAAACTTAACATTGAGTTTGCAAAAGCTCAAAATAGCCCTCTATTTGACCATGACCGCAACCTATCGGTTTGTAATAGGCTTATAGGGCTTAGAATTCATGCTATAAAATCTGGCATTTTAAAAGATATTTGCACAAAAAAAGTTCAATCTGATCCACGGGTTATAGATATTTTTATAAAACATAAGCCAGAACATCAGATTATTTTACCGCCAAACAACTATGATTCATGGAATTTAGGGCACATTATTTTTAAACCTTTTGATGATACTCCTTTTAAAAATCAGTGCATTGAGCTTTTATCTATGTTAAAAGTAAAAATAATATAATGCTCAAAAAATATAGGAAAGTGAGGCACATAAAATGGTTGATTTCCATGAATATCAGCAGAGATTTCATCAACTTCAAGCAGCAAACCCGCAGCTTCAACCCGCAGCTTCAACCCCAGCAGCACCTCAAGGTCAGCAGGCAGCAACAGCACAGCAGCAGACTCACATCACATTTCATCAGATTCAGGCAATTTTAAACAAGACAACTCCAACTCTGCCAGATAACATTCTGCTTGATTTTGTTGAGTCCCATTTTAGGAAAAGAAGAAACATTCTTCATGTAATTGGAGGTCATCTGACCCCATGTTATCTATTTGAACCAAATATTATAATAGCAAATGCTAAAGCCTTTAAACGAGCATTTCAACAATACTTGCCAGAGTCAAAATTCTATTTTGCCATGAAGAGCAACAACTTTATTGATGTATCAAAAACAGTTATTGGCTGTGGTTTTGGTTTAGATGTCTCAAGCGGGGCTGAACTTGCAACTGCTTTAAGGCTTGGTGCTGGTGATATTGTATTTAGCGGACCTGGAAAGAGTGCTCAAGAGCTTGATCTTGCAATTGCAAATAACTCAAAAGTTGTGGTTTTAATGGATAGCTTCTCTGAGATGAGACGGCTTGAAAAACGGGCAGCACGTCAAGGAAGACAGATTCGGGCTGGAGTTCGCCTCACAACTGAGCCTAATGGTTTGTGGAGAAAGTTTGGGATATTGCTTGAAGATTTGCAGCTATTTATCACTGAGTCAAAAAGATACAAACATATTTTGCTGCAGGGTTTACAATCTCACTCAAGCTGGAATATGGGACCAGAGAGGCAAATTGCATTTATAAAAGAGCTTTCAAAGACAATTGCCCATCTAAAACCAGAAGATCAAAAGCTCATAAAGTTTATTGATATTGGAGGGGGATATTGGCCTGAGCAGGGCGAGTGGCTTCAATCTGGTGGAACTCCTCAAGGTGTGGTGCGTAGTGCTTTATCTGCTGCTGATCCCGCATTTTTAGCTGAGAATTTAGCATATCCTCACTACTTTAACCAATCATCTCCAATTGAGGTTTTTGCTCTTGAACTTAGCAGAGCCATATCTGAGCATATTCACACACTTATCTCTTGCAAAATCTGTTTTGAACCGGGCAGATGGATAGCAAATGAGTGCATGAGCATTATACTAAGAGTTATGGATAAAAAGTATGGAGATTTGGTCATAACTGATGGAGGCACAAACGCTGTTGGTTGGGAGCGTTTTGAGACAGATTACTGCCCAATTTTAAATATCTCTCGCCCAGCGTTGACAGAAAAAGAGTGTCTTATAACTGGCTCTCTTTGCACTCCCCATGATGTTTGGGGGTACAGCTATTGGGGTGCTGATATTAAGGAGGGGGATTTTTTGATGATTCCATCTCAAGGGGCATACACATATAGTTTGCGTCAAAATTTTATCAAATCTGCTCCAGAAGTTATCACTTTTCCTTAAAAAAATAACAGTTGGGCATAAAAAAAATCCTATGATCCTATGAATTTATGGTATGAACCTACAAAACCTTCTGAATGGCTCAGGCGGATATTTTCGTTTTCAAACCTTTTTATATTTTTGATGGCAGCAACTTTGATAATATCTGAGCTGCGGTTTGACTGGTGCGAGTTGATGGTTGGGCGTTATTTGTCATCTTTAAATGATTTACGACCCGAAACTGGTGCTGTCTGGAAAGCAGGAGAGCAAAGCTCCCGTGCCCATACATTTTTAAAAAATATAATTGAGGAGAGAAAAAATGCAGCCCGTTACGCTCAAGAGTCAACATCATTTGCAGAGCTTGCCTCTGGAATTCTTCCGGGTCAGTGGGCAAATATCGACAAAGAGCACTTTAAACGGCTATATCTTGCGATTCCGCCAGCAGCAGCAGCAGAGATGATACAACCAGTAGAGTTAATCTGGCTATTTAGCAGTGGCTCTATTACCAGAATATTTTGTGAGGGAAAACCCTATGGACTTGAGATATTTTTTCTAAACTCTGAAAATAGAGCATTCCATCAAATCACTTTAAATAGAGCTAAGATGGAGAAGATAGAGAAGAGTGATTCTATTTTTAAAGGCTCCCTTGAAGATATTTCAGAGTTTAATGGGCGTATATACGAAGCTGAAGACTTTTTTAAGGCTCTTCTTAAATTACCACAAGATATAGTTGCAGATTTGATAACTAACCCTCAAAAACTCCTTAACCAAAAAGGAGTGTTGATTAAAGCTGGAATCTGGAACGAAGCTGTGTCAGGATATATTAAACTTGGGTTTGAGTTTAAAGATAATGGAAATAGTGTTGTTCTTTTTATTAGAGCAAGAGAGTGGGCAGTGTGGCGACTTACCTCTAATCTTACAGACTCCTCCAACCAAAAACCTATTAAAAATTGATGTTAAATTTTAAGCTGATTTAAAATCAAATAAGTAGCGATGCAATTTTTAACAATCCTAATCCGTTTTTCAAGATTTATATTTTACAGTGCAATTCTTTTATGTAGTATTGTGCTGTTATCTATCTCAACCCTTATCTTTTTTGCTGCAAAAGATTTGCCAAAACTTCCCGCCCCTTTAAGCAGAATAATTGAGACCCCAAAGACTGAGATTTACGCTGCCACAGGTGAGCGGCTAATCACACTTGGAGGAAGAGAGCCAGTTCCGTTATCTCGAATCTCACCTCACTTTATAAATGCTGTTCTTGCTGTTGAAGATCACATGTTTTGGGAGCATCGCGGTATTAACAAATTAAGAACTTTAAAAGCACTCTATGTAACTTTAACCAATAGAGGCAAGCGTATTGAAGGTGCATCAACAATCACACAGCAGCTTGCGAAAAATCTATTTTTTAGCTTTGAGCGGACATATTTACGAAAATTTAAAGAGATGTTGATAGCATTTCAGATTGAATATAGCTCAACAAAAGAGGAGATTCTTCACGCCTATCTAAACCAGATAGCCTTTGGAGCTGGTGCTCAAGGTGTTGAAAAGGCAGCACAGGTCTTTTTTGGAAAGTCTGCTGCTGATTTAACCATTGCAGAGGCATCACTCCTTGCTGGTCTTCCAAAATCTCCAACAAACTACAACCCATACCGCCACTACGATAGAGCTTTAAAGAGGCGTGAAGTTGTTATAGCCCGTATGCAAGATGCTGGATATATCACCCCAAAAGAGGCTCAAGAGGCTCTAAAAATAGAGCCAAAGCTCCATTTAGAGCACGCTGATGCAAGGACAGGGAGCTATTTTTTAGATGCTCTGATAAATGAGCTTGTAGAGCAGTATGGAAATGATGTTGTGTTTCATGGAGGAATCAAGGTTACAGCTACAGTTGATTCAAATTTGCAGTATGCTGCTGATCAGGCTCTTAAAAATGGGCTGGCTCGTCTTGATACACTTATGCAGATTCCCATTGATGCTGAACCACGCCCTCAGGGTGCTATTGTGGCTATTGATCCTGCCTCTGGTGCGATTAAGGCTATGATAGGCGGCAGAGACTACTACAATAGCGAATATAATCGGGCAATGAGTAGCAGACGCCAGCCAGGCTCTGGTTTTAAGCCATTTTTATATTACACAGCATTTGAGAAGCTAAACTTTAATGGTGCATCAGTTATGGTTGACAGCCCTATCTCAATTGATGTTGTCGGATCGCCAAAATGGGAGCCTCGTAATTTTGATAACAGCTATCGAGGTCAAATTATCCTAAAAAACGCCCTTACTGACTCTGTAAATACCATTGCTGCACGTCTTGTTGAAAAGATAGGACCAAGGGCTATAATTGACACTGCAAAGCTGTGTGGAATAAAAAGCAGATTAGATGATGTCTTGTCAGTTGCACTTGGAACATCAGAGGTTACACCTTTTGAGATGGCATCAGCATACTCAACATTTGCCTCTGGCGGGGTGAGGCATGAGCCATTTATGATCTGGAGGGTAGAGGATGCCTTTGGCAGAATCATTTATGAACATTTAGTTCGTGGAAGAAAAGTTCTTGATCCTGAGATAACTTATCAGGTTGTTGATATGATGAAATCTGTAATTGATAATGGCTCTGGAAGATCAATACGAGAGATTGGCTTTACAAGGCCAGCTGCTGGAAAGACTGGAACTACTGACTCATATAATGATGCGTGGTTTACAGGATTTACACCAACTCTTTGCACTGCAATATGGACAGGTTTTGATCGCATAAAAAAGCTCAAAATACCAAACCAGCCAGGCATTACAGGGGGGAAAATTGCAGCAACTATCTGGGCTGAGTTTATGGCAGAGGCTATGAAAAATGAGCCTATCAGAGATTTTCCTATCCCTGATGGAATTCGCTTTGAAAAGGCAGACCCAATATCAGGGTGCAGTGTTGCTGCTGTATCAGGAGGAGGAGAATCAAAAGATGTTAGCAGAGTAGTTAATATTCCGCTTAGAAAAAATCAGAAACTTTGCAGTTCACCAAAGTATTAGAAAAAAGGTGAATAGATGATCTACTTTTTACGAAACATATCAATAAGATTATGGCTATCTGTTGCTATATCTATACCTTTAACATTTGTGAGCTTTCCAACTATTCAGCGTTTGATTCCAAATGTTGAAGCACATCTCATCTGCCCCGTTTTCACTCTATTTTTATTCATAATTATAGGCTATGTTATGAATATTGTGGGTGAGCTATCTATCTACAAATACATAAATGGTGCAAAAAATTGGGAGCGAGAGGGGATTTTTTACAAGAGCGAGTTTTACTACTCTAAAGCAGTTGAGTTGTTTGACTCGTATCTTTTTACAATTTTAAAGTCAAAAAGAGTTGCCATTCACCTAACTGGTGGGATAGCAAGATTTGCCCTAACAGTTGATTGGCAGGGCAGTTACTTTGATAGAGCCACAACCTTTTTTCTTATGAAGATGCCTCAAGAGGCTGATGTTGAACTTCTTTGGCTTAAAAAAATAGTAAAACGTAATCTATCTCAGCAAGATAAAAGTAATTTATCACAAGATGAGGAGAATCTGCTCACTCTGCTTGCTGAGACGGAGCCTTTGAATCTGCAACTTGTCCCGCTGCTCTCTCAAATTTTTACCAGAACAGAGCGAAGTGATTTTGCTGCTAAACGGGTATTTGCTGCTATGCAAAAAGATGATGATTTTATCACAATTGAAGATAAAGATAGACAAATATACACATCTGATAGGTATCCAGAAAAAGGTTTCTCAAAATTAGAGGCTCTTGAGCAGGCAGATCAGATGCCAAGAATCCATCGATCTTTTCCATACCGCCCATTTTCATCAAAAAGAGCCATAAAGCCAAACATAAAGATTACAGATAGAGCTGCTCAATCTTCTCAAGAGCCTTCTAAATCTCTTTTTATGCTTGAGAGGTTTAAATCTTTTTTCTCATCTATCAAGCTATTTAAAACCATTATCAATGCTATTGCACTCAAACCCAATTTAAGAAAAAATATCATACGAGCCTTTATGCTCACATTAGTAGTTGGTGTTGGTATCTTTTTTCTAACCACCTTATCTCATCTATTTAAAACTCAAGCCCCTGCTCCGCCAGAGTCGCTTCAAAATGTAGAGGTTAAGGTTAAAGATGTAGAGGTGCAAGTTATTCCCCAAAAGAGGTTTACAATTCAGATTGCCGCATATCTTGTAAAACCTCATGCCCAAAAGTATTTGGATAGCCTTGAGAAAAAGGGGGTTACAGAGGGTAGAATTAGCGAGGTTGAGGGGGGAGGGAAAACTTGGTTTCTTATTAGGATTGGCAACTATGAGACAAAAGAGGATGCAACATCTTATGGCAACAAACTAAAATCAGATGGAATTATAGATGATTTTTTTGTGGATAACAGCGGTGGGTGATGGTGAAAAAATAGGGGAGCAGCTAAAAAAGCCACACCCCTACATAAACCGTTTAAAATAGAATAAAGTTTTTATCGGGTTAAAATATCAACTACATCAAAAACAATGACATCTTTGATCTGAACAGTGTGAGAGTCGCTAAATTTCCAAATATTAGGACCAGAGTGCGATGGCACAGATGTGTCATCATAGGTGCGGTTAGCACAAGCACCAACTGCAACTCTGTTTTCTATATCGTAAGTTGCATTAACATCATATCCAGTTGAGTTACCAGATATAATATATTGCTGTTTATATTTATTATAATATACGTTTGCACCAATGCTTAAATATTGATTGAGGTCAAAAAATAGATTTTTATAATGAGTATCATCATGTAGCCAGTCAAAATTGGGACCAAAAAGACCATCTGTAGTGCCTGTATTGGCTATCAATTTAATCCATGAACGCAAATCAGGTGCTGTTCCAATCATGTTTCCAGCAGAGTTTAAAAAAGAGGGATCCTGTTCATCACGTTTCATTAAAGGATCATAATCCTTGCCGTAAATTCCACCAGTAAGACCATAAACACTTAAGTATCCATAGGCGTAATCAGTTGTTCCTGAGGTATCACTGGCGTATGGTCCCATGATTGAGGTTTCTCCTGTCTCTGGAACTATTGTATCGGTTAATTTAAACGGCTTAATTATACGCTCACGAATTACATCTTCCCAAGGCTTGCCAGTAACCTCTTCAATCATAAGACCTAAAAGGGCATAACCTGTGTTGGAGTATGATTGCCCCATGCTTGGGTAAAAAAGAGGTCCATCTTGCAGACTATCTTGCACAAGCTCATAAACATCATATTGCTTTTCTGGTCTAAAAAGAAGATCAAGAAAAAATGTAGATGGAATGTGGTAAAAGTTTGGAATACCAGCAGAGTGGTTCATAACCTTTGCGATAGTTGTAGCATCTGCATAGGTAGGATAGTCGCCTCCCATAGGTGAAGGTAAATCAAAGGCTCTATTAAAGGTGGTTTTTATAGGTTCTGGAAGGTGATTTTTTAGCAGATCATTGTAGTCTAATAATCCTGCCTCAACCAGCTTTAAAATTGTCATGGCAACAAAAGATTTGGTCAAACTGCAAATTCTAAAGCGGGTGTTCACGGTCATTGGTCTTTTATTTTCTAAATCTGCATATCCAGCAGCAAAATCCCAAATATATGCGTGAGATTTAGAGTCATATCGCACAATGCCATCAATTTCACCCGATTCAATACACTCTGTGTCAGTTGGCGTACAAGGGCATGGGGACTCAATTGAAAGGGTAACACCCGGTGTTTTGTAATCATTAAGAGCATGATCGATTTTATTTAAGATCAACTGAGATATAAAGTGATTTTGAGCACTTACAGGCAGAATTAATCTTCGATACTCACCAGTTAAGCTGCTGATAACAGTTTCAGCAGCTTTTGTAAACTCAGCCTCGCTTAAGGTAAAATCAAGGCTTAAATCTAACTTTGCGGCATT
>JADFZO010000003.1:10693-79719 GCA_015232465.1 Desulfamplus sp. | reverse complement strand
AGGCTCTTGGAGAGATTCAAGATCAGTATGCTTTGACTCAGCTTGCATCTTTGCTTGGATCAACCAATAGTGATGTCAGATATATTGCTATTGATATGTTAATTGAGATCGGAGGCAAGGCTGTCCCAATACTAACTGATGCAACATCAGATGCAAACAGCGATTTTATGGTTCATCTTATAACCACACTTGGATACATAAAAGATCAAAAGGCTCTGCCTGTTATTCTTGACATTATGAAGGCAAAGCCAGATGACCCAAATATTCGTCAGGCAGCTTATGAGAGTATGGAAAAGATTCCATCTACTAAATCTGCAATTGCACTTGCTATTGGTATCCAGGACCCTGTTGAGGCTGTGCGTATGAGTGCTGCAAGGGCAATGGATAGAAATATCTCTAAGGTGCTTGTTGCTGGGCTTAAAAATATTGTGCAAGAGGAAAATGATGATGCCCTAAATGCTGTTGGTGCTCTTATTGATTCAGAGTCTGATAATATCTTTAATTTTCTGCTTCAAGAGGATTCATTTATTAAGTTAGCTATTAAGCATGTAACAAGCAAGGCTGATAAAAAGACACGAAACCATTTTATTGGGATATTACGAAAAAAAAATCAGCAGCAGCTTGCAGATAAAATTATTCAAATGATCCCTCCAGAAGATAATAAAAAAGAGAGTGGCTCTGATCTTGCCCAAATTTATGTTGTAGATGACTCTAAAATGATGCTCAAACTCTATGAGAACAAGCTGACAGGATTTGGATACAACGCAACATCATTTATGCTACCAGAAGAGGCTATACGGCAGATATATGAATCAAAACCAGATATTGTGATAACTGATCTTAATATGCCAAAAATAAATGGTATCCAGCTTGCTAAGTTAGTCAGAAAAAAATACCCATCAAAAGAGCTTCCAATTATTATGATTACAACTCAAAGCGATATTGTAGAGGCTGATAGCTCTCAAGTTAGCGATACTGTTTTAAGCAGTGCTGGTATTGATAAGGTGCTTCACAAGCCATTTTCTAATGAGGAGCTTCAAGCAGTTATTGTAAAATTTTTGAAGGAGAGAAGATAAAAGATGTTAAGAAAGGCAACAACTGCTGATGTTAAGTCGATTCACGCTATTTTGCAGTTGTATGGAAAAAGAGGCGAGCTACTTGCAAGACCTTTGAGTGAACTATACGACCATATTCGCGATTTTTGGGTTTATGCTGATGATAATAGTGGTGATATTCTTGGCTGCTCTGCTCTTCAATTTTGTTGGGAAGACCTTGCTGAAATTAGATCAGTTGCAGTTGTTGAATCAGCACATGGCAGAGGGATTGGAACGCTTTTGGTTGATCGCACAATACAAGAGGCAGCAGCCTTTAAGATTCCAAAGCTATTTACACTTACATATAGACCCGCTTTTTTTAAAAGATTTGGATTTGATATTATAGATAGAGCAGAGCTTCCGATTAAAATATGGTCAGGGTGCATTACATGCGTAAACTTTCCTGATTGCAATGAGATTGCAATGAGATTGCATATTGAAATTTAGGTCTCAAAAAGAGATTTTAAAGGGGCTAACCACGCTACACCCCTTTAAAAACATACAAATACTTTTAAAAAAAATCAACACTACTCAAGTGCTCTTGATACAATCTCATAAACATCACGAGATAAATTGGGGGTATTGAGTATCTCCTCTAAACTGCCTTTCATCATCTTTTGGCGATCTGCATCATACTTTTTCCACTGATTAAAAGCTGATACCATTCTTGCTGCAATTTGCGAATTTATCCTATCCAACTCAATTATCCGCTCTGAAAAAAATTTATACCCTTCACCATCTATTTTATGAAAAACCAAAGGGTTAGATGTGCCAAGAACAGATAGAACTGATCTTACTCTGTTTGGATTTTTCCATGAAAATTCTGGGTAATTCACAAGCTCTTTAATTCTATCTAAAGTATCAGCTCTTGTTGAAGCAGATTGAACTGAAAACCATTTATCCATCACAAGCGGATATGCCCCCCACTTTTCACGAAATTTTTTAAGAGCTTCGTTCATCTGAGCATCTTTGCCCCACTCACCGCAAAGAATAGAGAGGGCTGCTATCTCATCAGTCATATTTTTAGCACTATTAAATTGATCAAAGACAATTTTATGAGACTCATCAGTAACAAGAGAGGCAATGTAACCTAACGCACTATTTTTAAGGCTTCTATCAGCCATTGCAGAATGCGATAGATCGTTTGGGTCAGATTTTGAGCAAATTGTAAAAATATCTTTAAGTTCAGCCTCACAACTCTTTGCAAGGGATTTTTCTAAAAAAGAGCGGGCAGAATGGATCGCATCAACATCAATTGGATCATATTTTTGTCCAATTTCGCCCTCATCTGGAAGAGTTATTGCCTTGGCAGTTAATGAGCGATCAATTGTAGAGTCAGATGTAGAATCACAAAGAGCCTTTTTAAATGCCTCAACAAGATGAGAAGAGACCAAAAGAGTCTCTTTTTTTTGTATCTTATTAACAATAGCGTCAATCTCAATAAAATATAGCTCTTGGGCTGCGTCCCAACGGTTAAACTCATCTGTATCATTTGCCATCAAAAAGGCAAGCTCTTTTGGTGTAAAATCTCTCTGAATCATAACTGGTGCTGAAAAGCCTCTAAATAGAGATGGTATGGTATTTTTCTCTATATTTTCAAATCTAAATGTTTCAGAACTATTTTTTAAATTAATAAGTTTAGAACTCTCTTTTTTTTCACCCCCGTCAGAAGAGATAAGACCAAATTTTACTGGAATGTGCATTGGCAGTTTTACAGATTGATTTCTATCTGGTTTTATCTCTTGGCTAAAATCTATTGATAGAGTTTTAGATGGCTCATCATAGCTTCGATTTACAGTAATCTTTGGAGTTCCAGATTGAGAATACCAGAGCCTAAATTGGGCAAGATCGATTTTTGAGGCATCTTCCATTGTCTGAACAAAATCTTCAGTAGTTACAGCTTGACCATCAAAGCGTTCAAAATAGAGATCCATTCCCTTTCTAAACAGCTCTTTTCCTAAAATCTCAAACATCATTCTTATAACTTCTGAACCCTTTTCATAAACTGTCATTGTATAAAAGTTGTTCATCTCAATATATGATTCAGGTCTAACTGGGTGTGCCATTGGTCCTGAATCTTCAGGAAACTGTAAGGTTCTAAGTTTTTTAACATCTGATATTCGCTGAACTGCCCTTGAATTTAAATCTGATGAGAACTCTTGATCTCTAAACACAGTCAGACCCTCTTTAAGGCTTAACTGAAACCAATTTTTTAAAGTGATTCGATTGCCTGTCCAGTTGTGGAAATATTCGTGTGCAATGACCCGCTCAATATTCATAAAATCTGTGTCAGTGGCTGTTAGAGTGTCTGCAAGGACAAATTTAGAGTTAAAAACATTAAGCCCTTTATTCTCCATAGCCCCCATATTAAAGTCATTAACTGCGACAATCTGATAAAGATCAAGATCATACTCTCTTCCAAAACGCTCTTGGTCCCACTTCATAGCCTTTTTAAGTGATTGCATTGCATGATCGCATTTATCTCTATTTTCATGCTCAACATAGATATGAAGTCTGATTTTACGTCCTGAGCATGTGATAAAAGAATCTTCAATAAGGGCAAGATCACCAGCAACAAGTGCAAACAGATAACATGGCTTTTTAAATGGATCGTCCCATTTTGCAAAGTGCCTTAAATTGTTTATGCTACTGTTATGGGGCATATCCCCTTTTGAAATAAGATTTCCATTTGAGAGCAAAATTGGATATTTTTCTTTATCAGCAGTAATTGTGCATGAAAAATGGGTCATAACATCAGGGCGATCTGGAAAGCAGGTTATACGCCGAAACCCTTCAGCTTCGCATTGAGTGCAAAATGTTCCGCCTACTTTATAATCTCCTGTTCCGCCTGATTTATAAAGCCCCTCTAATGCTGTGTTTTCATGGGGTTTTAGTCTATTTTTTATCTCAAGTGTAAACTCTTCTGGAACTTTTGGTAATCTAAAAAACTCATTTGACTCCTTAAAATTTTTCCCAACCTCATAATCTCTTGAACAGAGCACAATATCGTTCGCAACTACCGAGATAATATCGAGCTTTTTGCTGTCAAATATTAAAGGTGTGTTTTCATCTGCAACCTCTCTATTTCGACTGATTTTCATATTTGAGGTTACAATAGTCTCTTGATCATACAAATCAAATTGAAGATCAATTTTATCAATCCAGTATGCTGGAGGCTTGTAATCTTTAAGATATTTTGTCTTGTGCTTTTTGGTTAGGTTATTGCTCATAGCTTAAAATCTCCTTTTTAACTGTTGAGTTTTTGCAGGTTTTATGTCAGAAATATGAATTATGGAATTCCAATACAAAAAAGAAAACTTTGATATTAACAAATATTTAAGTGAATTTAGCTTTATCGAAAATAAGGGGGTATTTCAGGATAGACAAAAAACAGCCATAGAATACCTTGAAATTGAAAACCATCGCAAAATTGCTAAATTTATCAATGAATTTTGGACATCAAAGCAGAGGCAGGCAAACGCTATCCACGAAATATCATATAGAGCATGTTTTAAGCCTCAACTGCCAAATTTTTTTATTACACTATTAACAAAACCTGATGATATTGTATATGATCCATTTGCTGGTAGAGGCACAACTATAATAGAGTCTGCTCTACTTGGAAGAAGGGTAATTTCAAATGATCTCAATCCTTTAAGCAAGATTTTATGCAGACCAAGATTATTTGTTCCAGATTTAGAGTCAGTTCAAAAAAGAGTTAATAATATACCAATTGTCAATAGTCAAAGTAATATTGATCTATCAATGTTTTATCATAACGAGACGCTAAAAGAGATTATATCAATTAAGGAGTATATTGCAAACAAAGAGCAACAAAGCCAAGATGACGATGTAGATTCATGGATAAAAATGGTGGCAACTAACAGGTTGACAGGTCATTCTACTGGCTTTTTTTCTGTATATACTCTGCCTCCTAATCAGGCAGTATCTCCTCAAAATCAGATAAAAATTAACGCAAAACGAAATCAGATACCACCATATAGAGATACAATAAAGATCATAATTAAAAAAACAAAGGATTTAATAAAAAATTTAACTTCAAAACAGATTAAAACTTTAAGAGAGATTGGCAATAGCTCTATTTTTTTAAATAAAGATGCAACAGAGACAAATGAAATTCCTGATAATTCTATTCAACTTACAGTAACCTCCCCGCCTTTTCTTGATGTAGTTCAATATGCTGATGATAATTGGCTTAGATGTTGGTTCAACAATATTGAGTCTGATAAAATTGGCAAAACTATTACAATGTCAAAAAAGATAGAGGATTGGAATGAGGTTATGAGTAGGGTTTTTAAGCAACTTTATAGAGTAACTAAAGTTAATGGTTATGTTGCATTTGAAGTTGGAGAGGTTAGGAACGGTAAAATAAAATTAGATGAACATATTGCAGTGATAGGAATTGAGCAGGGTTTTTCTTGCAAGGGAATAATGATAAACGAACAGGTTTTTACTAAAACTGCAAATATTTGGGGAGTTTCAAATAATAAAAAAGGGACTAATTCAAATAGAGTGGTGTTATTTAAAAAGAGATAATACAAACTGATGATACATAAAATAGACCCCATAGTTGATTGCGTGTTCAAAGCTCTGCTTGGTTCAGAAAGAAATAAGAATCTTCTAATCCACTTTTTAAATGCAGTGATAGGATTTGAAGGTGATGATATTATTACTGATGTTGTAATTTTGAACCCTTATAATGAGCGTGAGTTTATAGATGACAAACTCTCAATTGTCGATATAAAGGCAAAATCTCAAAATGATTTTAAGTATCAGGTTGAGATTCAGCTTGCAGTCTATCCAGCATTACCATCAAGGATAATATATAATTGGTGCACAATATACCACTCACAAATTAACAAAAAAGAGGATTATGCTCAATTAAAGCCAGTCTATTCAATTTGGATTATTGATACGCCTCTTTTTAAAGATATTGATACATATCATTTTAAATTTGGGCTAAATGATTTAACAAATAAAATATCTTTAAGTAACCAACTCTCAATTCAAATACTTCAGCTATCCAATTTTGATGAGAATAAATCTATTTGCAATGAGGCAGAACGCTGGTTATATTTCTTTAAACAGGCAGCAAATAAAGATATAGACAACTTGCCTGATATTCTAAAAACAGAGGAGATGATACAAGCTATGGAGACACTAAAAGATTTTTCAGAAAACCAAAGAAATTACCTTCTCTATCAAAGCAGAATTGATAAAGAGTTAGAACTAAACACATTTAAAAGAATGGTAAGAGAAGCTGAGATTCAATTGGCAATCCAAAAAGAAAAGTTGGCAATTGAACAAGAAAAGTTGGCAATTGAACGACAGCAGAGAGAGCATGAAAAATTAGAAAAAGAGAAAGCCCTTAGAGAAAAAGAGCTATATTTAAAGATACTAAAAGAGAAAGGTATTGATGTTGGCGATCTTGAATAATAAAACAAAAAAGGATTGTTATGGATATTTTTGTTGGGCGACAGCCCATTTTGAATCAAAATAAAAAAACTTATGCCTATGAGCTTCTTTTTAGAGATAGCCTAAAAAACTCATTTCCGGGAATTGATGGCGATACTGGAACTTCTCGTTTATTGGCAAATACCTTTTTTTCAATGGGGATAAGCGAAATAACAGGAAATCACCCTGGTTTTATAAACTTCACAAAAGAGTTAATTTTAAACAGAACCCCGCTTCTATTTCCAAAAGAGAGCATAGTTATTGAAATTCTTGAAAATATTGAGCCAGATAAAGATATTGAAGAGGCAATTAAAGAGTTTAGAAAAAAAGGGTATAAAGTTGCTCTTGATGACTTTGTCTTTGACAAAAAATATACCAATTTGATTAAGCTATCAAATATAATCAAGTTTGATCTTATGGCAACACCTTTAAACACTATTGAAGGTCTTGTTAAAACACTCAAAAACAAGTTTAACATCACTCTTTTGGCAGAAAAAGTGGAGACCTATGAGGAATTTTCTAAGGCTAAAGAGATGGGTTTTTCCCTTTTTCAGGGATACTTTTTCTCCAAACCTGAGGTTATATCAAAGACTGATATTCCATCAAGCAAGATGGCTCTTTTAAAGCTCATCTCTGAGACTGGCAAAAAAGATATAAATTTTAATAAACTTTCTCAGACAATAAAAAATGATGTTGCAATTTCATACAAATTGATGAAATTTATCAACTCTCCATACTTTAGAAGGGCAAATAAGATAAACACAGTCAAAGATGCTGTATCATTTTTAGGGGAAGATACAATAAGGCAGTTTGTGCGGGTTCTTGCAGCAGCAGGGCTAAACGACAATAAGCCAGATGAGTTGATGAGACTCTCAGTTGTCAGGGCAAGAATGTGTGAGCTGATGGGAAATTATATTAAGACTCCATTTACTGCTGAAGAGCTTTTCACAATGGGGCTTTTCTCAACTATTGATGCTATGCTTGATAAAGATATGAAAACTGTTTTAACAGAAATATCATTCTCAAAAAAGGTGAGCGATGGTCTGCTCAAATGCAACAAAGAGTTTAATCAGCTACTCTCCCTTTGTGCCTGCTTTGAAAATGGTGCATGGGGGGCATGTGCTCTGCCTAATGATGATGAGAATAAAGAGCTAACAGCAAATTTACCATCAATTTATATGGACGCTCTAAAGATGGCTGATAACTTTTTAGATATGCAATAAACTTTCATATTTGAGTGTAATCTCAAATATGATAATTTAAATTTTTACTTTAAATAAATTTTTAAAAAAAGGATAGTTAAGATGTTAAATAAAGAAGATGTAACTCTATTTAGTGGCGGGCATAAAGGTGCTGAGGCAGAGTTTGGAAGGCTTGCACAGCAGTTTGGAGTTAATGAGGTTAATTTTACGTTTGAGGGTCACTCAATAGAGCGTAATGTTGGACTAAAGATTTTATCTCCTGAAGAGCTGCAAAAGGGCGATGTGAGCATGGATATTGTATCTGCACGCATGGGACGCAACTTTTCTAAAGTTGATACAATCCGAAAGGTTATTCAGTCAATCTTTCACATGGTAAACAGCGGCTATCAAGTTTTTGTGGTTGGCTGGATACTTCCAGATAACACGGTAAAAGGTGGAACTGGCTGGGCTGTTGAGCTTGCAAGACTATTTAACAGACCTATTTTTGTCTATGAGCAAGATCGCAAAAAGTGGTTTTCATGGGTCAACAATAGCTGGGTTGAGGTTACACCGATAATTAGCCACAAGACATTTGCTGGAACAGGCACTCGCAATCTATCTGACGATGCAAAAGAGGCTATGAAGTCTCTTTTTGAAAGATCATTTAGTCAAAATTAAAATTTGGAATTTGGAATATAGATAAATGAAAAACCTTTTGGTAACTGGTGGGTGCGGTTTCATAGGGTCAAATTTTATCAGGTATCTGTTAAAGGAGTCATCTTTTTTAGAAGATGACTCCTTTTTTACAGGACGAATTATTAATGTTGATAAACTTACCTATGCAGGAAACCCTGAAAGTCTTAATGATATTGAAGAGGAGTTTGGTAAAAGTGGGCAATCTAAAAACAGATGCTCCAGAGCAAGATACATCTTTGAAAAGAGTGATATTTGCAATCTAAAAGAGATGGAGAAAATTTTTAAGATTTACAATATAGATTCAGTCTGCCACTTTGCTGCTGAATCTCATGTTGATAGGTCTATTGCATCACCTGAAATCTTTATTGATACCAACATAAAAGGGACATTTAACCTTCTTGAGTGTGCAAGAAAACAGTATTTAAAACAGAGTGATGCCTCCTCTTCTGATAACAGCCCATTTGTTCTATTTCACCACATAAGCACAGATGAGGTTTATGGCTCGCTTGGCTCTAAAGGCTATTTTACTGAAAGCACGCCATACTCCCCAAACAGCCCCTATTCTGCATCAAAAGCTGCCTCAGATCATTTGGTTCGAGCATGGCATGAAACTTATGGACTTCCTGTTACAATATCTAACTGCTCTAACAACTATGGTCCATTTCAATTTCCTGAAAAACTTATTCCACTTATGATTTTAAATGCAGTTGATGGAAAAGAGCTTCCTATTTATGGTGATGGAAAAAATGTAAGAGATTGGCTCTATGTGAGGGATCACTGTGTTGCGATTTGGCTTATTATGCAAAGAGGAGTACGGGGGCGCACCTATAACATTGGTGGAGGCTGTGAGCTTGAAAATAGGGCTGTTGTTGAAAATATCTGCTCTATTATAGACTCCTTAGGTAAAAAATCCCCCTTAATCTCCTCTTCTGTTGAACTTATCCGCTTTATAAAGGATCGCCCAGGACACGA
Organism: Desulfamplus sp.; assembly: GCA_015232465.1. Lineage (GTDB taxonomy): Bacteria > Desulfobacterota > Desulfobacteria > Desulfobacterales > Desulfobacteraceae > Desulfamplus. The sequence goes on along the minus strand of JADFZO010000003.1, from coordinate 70,301 downwards.
TTTTAGGTATGCAATTGACTCTACACGCTTAAAAGAGGAGTTGGGTTGGAGACCAGAGGAGTCTTTTGAGAGTGGTATCAAAAAAACTGTTCAATGGTATCTAAATAACACTCAATGGGTTGAGCGGGTAAAATCTGGCGAGTATCGCAACTGGATTGAGAGCCATTATGAGCAATCCTAATTATACTCATAATCTTTTGATGGAAAGATTCCGCCTCTAACCTCATCAACATACTGTTTTAGACCTTGCTGTGCTACTGAATTTAGATTAGCAAACTTTTTAACAAATTTTGGAACACTCCTGTTGCTGATGCCAAGCATATCGTGAATAACAAGAATTTGACCATCACAGTTAGCACCAGCACCAATACCAATGGTTGGGATTTTAAGGGATTTGGTGATTTTTGCAGCAATTGAAGATGGAATCCCCTCAAGCACAACAGAGAATGCCCCAGCATCTTGAACTTTAAGGGCATCTGCCATGAGCCTATCTTCATCACGCTGCACTTTAAATCCACCCATCTGGTGCACTGACTGCGGAGTCAAACCAATATGAGCTTGAACAGGGATAGATGCCTTTGATATGGCACTGATTACATCGCAAACATCAGCCCCACCTTCAAGTTTTACAGCAGAAGCTCCAGCATCTTTTAAAAATCTACCTGCATTCTCTACAGCTTTTTCAATTGATGATTGATAGGACATAAATGGCATATCCCCTATTACCATTGAGTATGAACATGCACGCGATACCATTGATGTGTGATATAAAATCTCCTCCATTGTAACTGCAAGGGTGTTCTCTTTGCCCTGAACTACCATTCCAAGTGAATCACCAACAAGAAGAATATCAATGCCAGCAGCATCAACCATACTTGCAAACGGATAGTCGTACGCTGTCAATGCAGTGATTTTTTTGCCCTCTTGCTTCATTTTATAAAGTGATGTTACTGTTACTCTATTTTGCATGATAATCTCCCATTTTGACTATTTATGATTATAAATAAGTAAGTATTTACTTAGCTTTTTTGTTTTTACCATCTATTAAATTCATCTTCAACACCAATTTATGAGCACTTTAACCAAATCTTAATCAGATTTTTACGAAAATTTCTTAAAAATTAGAACCAAAAAAATAGTCAAAGATTTAGTGATTGACTCTAAAACAGATATACGAGTATAAAAGAGATTTATTTTTATAGCCTTGAATTACAACTTAAATCTTAAAAAAAGTGAGGCAAAATGATACAGACCATAAGAGGTTTCAGAGATATATTACCAGAAGATACGCCATTGTGGCAGGCAATTGAGAGTTGTGCGTCAAAGCTCTTTGAAAATTTTGGATTTAAAGAGATACGTATCCCTATTATGGAAAAAACAGAGCTGTTTGCAAGAAGTATTGGTGAGACAACCGATATTGTGGAAAAGGAGATGTACACATTTCCTGATAGAAAGGGCGATAAACTCACATTGCGACCAGAGGCAACAGCGTCAGTTGTGAGGGCGTTTATTCAGCATAGCATGGGGGCATCTGATTCAGTGCAAAAGCTCTACACAATAGGACCAATGTTTAGACGAGAAAGACCACAAAAGGGGAGATACCGCCAATTTTATCAGATAAATGCAGAGGTGTTTGGCATTGCATCACCATACATTGACGCACAGCTCATTTTGATTTTAAATGAGCTTTTCAAACGACTTGGGCTATCAGAGCTTGAGGCTCACATCAATTCACTTGGCTGTAAAGAGTGCCGCCCCAATTTTCAAAAAGAGCTTTTAACATTTTTACAAGATAAAAAAGAGCAACTTTGCGAAAACTGCTTAAGGCGTATGGATAAAAATCCATTAAGAACTCTTGATTGCAAAGTTCCAGATTGCAGAGAGGCTCTTAAAGATGCCCCTTCAACGCTAAACCATTTATGCAGTGGCTGCCAAGACCATTTTGAGACTGTCAAAAGTGTACTAACAGAGCAAGGGGTTGATTTTATTGTTGATAAAACTTTGGTAAGAGGTTTAGATTACTACTCTAAAACCACCTTTGAGATTCTCACAACCGCTTTAGGAGCTCAAAGTGCTGTGGCTGGCGGGGGACGGTATGATGCTCTTATAAAAGAGCTTGGGGGCGATGAAACCTATGGAATTGGCTTTGCTATTGGACTTGACAGGCTTGCTGAGATTGTTGCCCAGATGATAAATAGCAACGCTCAAGAAGATGCTAAAGCTCAAACCTCAAAAGCTCATTTTTTGGAGCTGATGCACTCAAATTCACCAGATATTTTTATTATTCCACTTGGAGATAAGGCAATTCGGCTTGCGTATATGTGGACATCTGCTTTAAATATTGCTGGCATCAAAACAGAGACCGATTACAGCGGCAGAAGCCTCAAAAGCCTTATGAAACGGGCAGATAAGCTAAATGCTCAATATGTTTTGATTGCTGGAGATAAAGAGATTGAAGATAATGCCTTAGTTTTGCGAAACATGGGCACAAAAGAGCAATATTTTGTTACAACCGATAACCCTGTTGAGCAGGTTGAAACGCTACTAAATAGGGTATAACTAACAGATAAAATAAGGAAAATTCAGGTGACAGATTTACTTTTAGATATGAGAAGAACCCACACCTGTGGGGAGTTAAGATTAGGCGATGTTGGCAAAGAGGTTGTGCTCATGGGTTGGGTGCAGCGAAGACGAGATCACGGCGGGGTCATTTTTGTCGATTTTAGAGATAGAGCTGGTTTAACCCAGATTGTCTTTAACCCTGAAATATCAGAAGATGTGCATCAAAAGGCACAAATTATCAGAAGTGAATTTGTGCTTGGGGTGAGAGGAAAAGTTGTGGCTCGTCCAGATGATATGCTCAATAAAAATATGGACACTGGAGAGGTTGAGGTCTTTGTAAATGAACTCAAAATACTTAGCCATGCACAGACTCCAATATTTCAGATTGAAGATAGAGTTGATGCCTCCGAAATTATCCGCCTGCAATATAGGCACTTAGATTTAAGACGCTCTAAGCTGCAAAAAAACTTAATTGCAAGACATACCGCTGGAAGGGCTACTCGAGAGTATCTAAACGATAGGGGATTTCTTGATATTGAGACCCCGTTTCTTACTAAAAGCACTCCAGAGGGTGCAAGAGACTATCTTGTGCCAAGCCGCGTTAATCACGGCTCTTTTTATGCTCTTCCTCAATCTCCACAACTATTTAAGCAGCTTTTGATGATAAGCGGATTTGATAGATATTATCAAATTGTTAGATGTTTTAGAGATGAAGATTTACGAGCAGATCGCCAGCCAGAGTTCACTCAAATCGATATGGAGCTATCGTTTGTTGGTGAAGATGATATTATGGAGATCACAGAAGGGCTAATTAAAGAGGTCTTTAAACGTGTTCGTAACATTGATATTCAAACGCCTTTTGAGAGAATCACATATCAAGAGTCAATGGCAAGATTTGGTATTGATAGACCAGATATGCGTTTTGGTTTAGAGCTTTGCGATGTCTCTGATATTGTTAAAGATGCTAACTTTAAAGTCTTTGCATCTGCCATCAAAAATGGCGGTATTGTTAAGGCTATTAATGTAAAGGGTGGTGGTGGTGTAGATGGCTCCTCCTCTGGAATGAGCCGAAAAGAGATTGATGAGTTGACCCAATTTGCAGCAATCTACAAGGCTAAAGGGCTTGCTTGGATTAAGATTAAAGAGGGTGAGTGGCAATCTCCAATTGCAAAGTTTTTCACAGAAGATGAAAAATCTGCCTTAAAAGAGAGGCTCAACATGGAGGTTGGAGATATTATATTCTTTGTTGCTGACAGTGTAAAAGTTACAAACGAGGCTCTTGGTCAGCTTAGAAATGAGCTTGGAAGAAGGCTCAAGCTGATTGACAGCAATCTCTATCGCTTTGTTTGGGTTACCCATTTTCCTCTGCTTGAGTATGATGAGACAGAAAAGAGGTATCAAGCTCTGCACCACCCATTTACAGCACCACTTGAAGAGGATATTGATAAATTAGAGTCTGATCCATTAAATGTTAGATCAAGGGCTTATGACATGGTTCTAAATGGAACAGAAATTGGTGGAGGAAGTATTCGTATCCACTCAACAGAGCTTCAGGAGCGTGTTTTAAATCTGCTTGGAATCGAAAAAGAGGAGGCTCAAGAAAAATTTGGATTTCTGCTAAATGCCCTTACATCTGGAGCTCCACCTCATGGGGGTCTTGCATTTGGTTTTGATAGATTGGTTATGCTTTTGTGCCAAGAGGAGTCAATACGTGATGTTATTGCATTTCCAAAGACTCAAAAGGCAACCTGTCTTCTTACTGATGCCCCGTCAGTGCCAACTATGGCACAGCTTCAAGAGTTATCAATCAAAGTGGTAAAAATTGAAGAGAAGAGTTAAGGTAGATAAGAGATATAAATCCAAAATATACAGGCAGATATGAACAAAATCTATCTTCAATTAAGGGAGGAGGCTCGCAACATTTTAGCTATGCTGCCTTCTCCTAAATTTTATAAAGCGTTTGAAAAAGAGAGACTCTTTTCACGGCAGATGCTCCATTCGCACCCTCTGCTAATTAGAATTAAACAGGAGATAAACTCAATAATTGAAGATGATTTTGGACATGGTATGAGCCACTCTGATTTAGTCTGCGTAGATGCTGGAGCAATTATTCAGGTGGAGATGGAGATGGAAGACAAATCGAAGTTACCCTCATCATTGGCAAATCAGACAAAAAATATAACAATAGAACAATCCAGCAAGGTAACAGATAATATCTTGCTGGTTCAGATAGCAGGGCTTTTACATGATATAAAAAGAAAGGAGAAGCAGCACTCAATAGCTGGGGCAAAGTTTACAAAGACATTTTTATCAACAGGCAACTATCCCCTTAGAGAAGAGGAGATTGATATTATATGCTGTGCAATCAGTGAACATGAGGCATTTCAAAATAGAGATGTTAATAAGAAGATGACACAAAAGCAGGGCAGGAAGAGTAGGGATAAAGAGTGCAACCAAAAGTGTTTGCTTATATCAAACGCACTTTATGATGCTGATAAGTTTAGATGGGGACCTGATAATTTTACCCATACGTTGTGGGATATGGTTATCTTCTCAAATGCACCTATCTCTGATTTTATGAGCCGCTACCCCTATGGTATGCAGATATTAGAAGAGATAAAGAGCACATTTAGAACAGATACTGGTAAAGTTTATGGTCCAGATTTTATTGATCTTGGTATAGAAACTGGCAACCGTCTTTTTAAAATAATCCAACAATCAAATATAATTGCCAGTTGATAGCAAACAGACTATTTTGTAAAGTTATTACACAGATTTTTTTTAAGTTTTTTGTGAATTATATGCCCGATTCTTCTTTACGCACAATATAGGAGTATTAAAGACAAGGGCAGATAGTTCTTGCTCTCGCTGAACTTCAAGCTGCAGAGATTTAGTATCAATCTCAAAATATTTTGAAATAACCTCCACAATATCTTTTTGAAGACTCTCCAGCGTCATCTCATTGATCTCCAGCTTATCATACACAAGGGCAAACTGTAACCTCTTCTTGGCAGTATCCTTACTGGATTTTTTACCTGCAAACTTTTTCATCAATCCGTTAAGCATGGAATCTATCCTCATTTGGTCAAACCTAATTTCTGTGTAATTTTGCTCCAAAATCCTGTCTTCATAGCAGTAGGAACCTGTATAGGAATCTCTGGCTCACCATTAATTCGTTTTGCAATTCTTCTAAATGCTTGACCAGCTAAAGATTGATTTTGCATAACAAGCGGCATACCAGTATTGGTTGAAACAACAACCTGATCATCCATAGGAACAAGACCTAAAAGATCAATTGATAAGACGTCCATAACATCTTCGTGGCTTAACATATCGCCCCTTGCCACCATCTCAGGTATGATTCTGTTCACAACAAGACGAGGGGTTATAGAGCGGGCATACAAAAGACCAATAACTCTATCTGCATCTCTAATAGATGATACATCAGGAGTGCAGATTACAATAGCCTCATCTGCTGCAACAACTGAATTTTCAAATCCCTTCTCAATACCAGCAGGCGAGTCCATAATAACATAGTCAAATTCACTCTTTAACTGCTTTGCAACTCGCTGCACTCCAAGCGGGGTAAGGACATCTTTGTTATCGCTTTGAGATGCTGGAACTAAAAATAGGTTCTCAATTCTTCTGTCTCGTATCAATGCCTGAGATAGATTGCATCTTTTGTTCACCACATCAACAATGTTGAACACTATCCGATTTTCAAGCCCTAAAACTACATCTAAGTTTCTAAGACCAATATCCATATCAATTACAGCCACCCGATTACCTTCAAGAGCAAGGGCAGCACCAATGGAGGCTGTAGCAGTTGTCTTACCTACCCCTCCCTTACCTGATGTTACTACTATTATTTTACCTTCCAATTAACACCTCATCTCAATTATCAATTTGCTACATCACAGTGGGCCACTGAATTTTACCAAATGGCTGAGTTTTTATATAATCTTCGGTAATAATTTTATTATCTTTCACTGTTGCAAATACTGGTTTTCCAACAAACTCGCTATTTATCTCAATAGATACTACACCACCAATCTGAACTTGGGTAGGTCGAAAATCAAGAGCCATAACAAAAGCATACTCATCATCAGGATAACCAGCATAAACCTGCCCTAAAAGCGCTCCAAGCACAATAATATTGCCACCAGCAGTAAGTTCAGCACCAGGATTTACATTGCCCGCAATTATAAGATGGCTCTGTGTCTCTATCTTCTGACCCGATCTTACCCTTCCTGTTAGAATAAGAGCATCACTTCTATCTGTAACCCAACCCCTGCTGTTATCTTTATTGGAATTACTACGATGGTTAATTGTTGAACCACTATCTTTTCCAACACCTGATATTTTTTCAGAGTGCTGTATTACACCGCCAACATCAAAGCGGCTTTTAAGTAAGAATTTTATATCTCTTATAAGATTATCATAACCTTGAACGTTACCAATATCAAGGACAACCTTTGTATTTACCGAAAGATGTTTAAGGGGTTCAAAGAGTGCAGTTATCTCTTTTAGTATAACTTCCTCTGGCATAGTAGGATCAAGTGTTAGCTTAAATCCATCTCCAACCCCTCTTAATTTAACTGCTGAAATCTCGTTAGTAACTAAACTCTTCTCCATTTTCTGGTGTTGATTCACACTATTTTTTCACCTCATTCTATCTATCTTTTAGTGCGGTTATAAAAAATTTAGTTCTCAATATAAAAAACCGCTATCAAGGTGTCAAGATGGAATATTTTGAGTTAGCTTCATTTTGCAAGCATCGGCAAAATCCTCTGGATAGTGCCCATTGATCCATCTAAGCTGTGCCTCACTAAAAGCACCTGGAGATTCTGGTAATTTTGGCACAAATGAATAAAGTAGCCTCTGATCCCTATCTTTTGAGTCAAATCTCTTTGAAAACTCGATTGCAGTTACCATTTTTACACCTAATCTCTCAAGAATCTTAAGTGCAGTAAAAATAGCTCTATCTAAAGATGCCCTCATCTTTGAATCTGCCTCAAGAATATTGCCACAACTCTTTAATGCCATAAGTTGAAGCTCCCACTGAGATGTTTGAGCCTTTGGAACAAACAAAATTACATTAGAGTCTTCATAAACTATAAGACTTGATGGTTCTCGCTTTTTGCCATCAGTGCGTCTATTTGATCTTATAGCATTTATGTAGTTGTCAAAAAAATCTTTGCCAGTCATATCTTTATAATATTGAATAAAATCAGCCACCATATCTCCGCAAGCATAGCTTTGAATGCTCTCTTCTTGTGTTGGCTCATCAGCTATATTTTTAGCGGTGGAGCATAAAACCCTTTTGGGAACCATGGCATATTGCTGATGAATCTGCTGATGCGATGCGTGCAGTCTATAACCAGATTGAGAGCAATCAAAACCAAAATTCCAACCCCACAAAGAGCCATTAAACTGCAGATTATCTGCTCTTGAGCTGTCAAGCTCTTTGATTATTGAGCATCTAAGGCTCTCAAGCTCATCAACTGGTATGGTCTTTGATGATGTTTTAAAAGATATATTTAATTGCTCTGCCAACCTAAGATATGTCCTTTGATAATATAGATGACGCATACCAAACATATCAGCCATTTTAAGATCATTTATGCTATATCTTACAGTGTCATCTGCTGTATTGGCTGCAAAATGCCCCCATGGGATATAGCTATTACGCCTTAAATACTCAAAAACATGACTTTTAGCCTCAATTTTATCATCTTCTAACCACTCGCCTGTTATCTCGCTCTTTCCCTGAATACCGGGCTTTAAAACCATAGCCCGCTTATAACTATCTGGAAGATAAGGGTTATTTCCAATTATATCAAATAGAGTGTGATCGTGTATCTCAGCAGTTGGCTCTCCATTTTTTCCCATTTTGAATAAAAGTCCAGATGGATTTTTTGCATCATCATACAAAATAGTGCAGCAGAAAGGTAATAGTGCAATAAGATCATCTTTATCAGTTGTGCTTTGTGCAAGGGCAATTTTAAGAGGATATGGAAGTTTGGATAAAAAGTTGCTAAAACAAGATGAATCACTCATAAAATTGGTAAACATTTGATTAAGTGAGCAAGGAGGGGGGCTGGGTAATTTTATCAACTCTGCTCTTCCAGCCTTTTGGTCAGCCCATGCTGAGTTGATATAGGTTGTGCCACGAAATGAAAATGGATTATAAATCTCATAAATTATATCTGCATTAGGCTCATTAACACATCTATCAGGGAAATTTATCCCATTTTTAACTTCACTACCATCAGGCAACATTCCAAGTGGTTCAATGTATCTATTTTGCCGTAAAAGTTCGATGTTAAATGCTGGTCTGTGAATACCAACAATAAATTGACCATCTTCAGAGACACAGCTTCTTAAAGATTTTAATCTATTTAAAGGTTTATTGTTGCCCATTGATTTTTATTTTATCCTATTAACACCAATTGCAATATTGAAGCAGTAATCACCCATCTTTTCGTAATTAGAAAGAAGTGATATATATAAAAGACCAGAATCAACCGAACATTTGCTCTGTCTTAATCTCTCTATGTGATCATTTCGCATTCGCTCTCTCATTGAATCTATAAGGTTTTCCTGTGCCTCTGCTTTTTGGAAAAAGTCATCTGACTTCTCTTTCATCTCCTTTATGACCATATCAAAAAATATATCAACCTCTCTTGCAATAGCTTCAAGATCGTTTAGAGCATCTGGGGTCAATAGAATATCCTGGTTATACATTCGCTCAATAGCTTGTGAAGCATTCTCCATAGAGTCCCCAATCCTCTCAAGGTTATTTGTGATACGCATCATCTCAGATATTTCATCAGCCTCATATTCGCTAACTCCACCTTGATATATTGTTGTGAGATATTGGGTTATCACAAGCTGCATGGTATCAATATGTTCTTCTACTGCCTCTCTTTCGCCCAACTTGTCATCATCTCTAATCTTAATACATTTTGAAAGATTCTGCAAACGATTCCTTGTAAATTCAGCCATTTTCATAACTTCACCATGAACTTTTGCAAGAGCACCAATAGGAGAGTCAATAAACCTTGAGTCAAATACAGGCAATTTATAACGCTCCTTTTTTTTCTCCTTAGGAGATAGCAAAATCGCTGTTTTAGTCAGAGTTGGAAGAAACAATAGAAAAAATGAAGCATTAATAACATTAAAAAGTGTGTGCCCGTTGGCAATGTATCTGGTAATATTTACATACTGCCCATTCACTGTATGGTTTACATCTCCTGCACCCATTATATCTGTGGCAAATAGCACCAGCTTTATAAAGAGAGGAAAGATAATTACCATCATACCAACGCCAATAACATTAAAAAGGGTGTGTGCCCTTGCTGTTCTATGTGCACTAATGCTTGAAGAGCCAATTGTTGCAAGTTCAGCAGTTATTGTTGTGCCAATATTTTCACCCAAAACAAGAGCCATAGCTGTAGGAAATGAGATTAATCCTTGAGATGCAAGCGTCATGGTAAGACCAACTGTGGCAGATGAAGATTGAACCATTATAGTTACCATTGCACCAACAGCTACACACAATAAAATCCCTCCAAGCGAGTCTGTGGTAAACTTTGTGAAAAAGGCTACAAAATTAGGATCAGATTTTATAGGGGCAAGCCCATCACCCATTACGGTCATTCCATAAAATAGAAGACCAAACCCTAAAATTATCTCCCCAATATGGCGATAGTATCGGCTTTTTGAAAAGTATTTAACAGGGACTCCAATTGCAACAGCAGGAAGGGCAAGACCAGTTAGTTTTAAAGAGATCATCTGTGCTGTCATGGTTGTACCAACATTTGCACCAAGAACAACGCCAACAGCCTGTTCAAAACTCATAATCCCAGCACCAACAAAACCAATAAGCATAACAGTTGTTGCAGATGAAGATTGGATAATGGCAGTAACACCAGCACCAGTTAGACAGCCAATAACTCGGTTTGATGATATGGCACTTAGAATCTTTTTAATTCTGTGCCCAGCAGTCATCTCAAGGCCCTCTGTCATCATCTTCATACCAAGTATAAAAAGCCCTAAGCCACCTAAAGTCTGTATCAGAATTTCAATTAAATTCAATGATTCCCCCCTCTCTTTAACAGAGAACTAATAAAAAACTAACATAATCCTAACAAAGCGAGGGGACTATATTTTATTTTGCCATTTTTTTCAATTCAGAAATCTTTTTTATATCATGCTCACTATTAACGCAGGGGAAAAGGGTGTTGTTGGTAAAAAAAGGCTCATTTTCCAAATCAAACCTTGAGACTTTAACAGCCTCCTGCCACATTGGTGTATGGGGTATTGGGGTGTAGTAGGCAAGAACTGGCATAATACCGCTCTTCTTTACAAGAGCGATAGATTGCTCAACATCATCAAGGTTCTGGTTTGGCAAGCCGCACAACAGGTAAGCTCCAATCTCCTCTTGCCTAAATCCAGCCTCTTTTAACATTCCAACTGCATAAAAAAATTCATCTGCCCTAACCTTTTTATCATCTTTGCGTGTGGTTGAAAAATCGGTTGTCTCAAGCCCAAGGCGAATAGTTTTAAAGCCTGTTTTAAACATCATACTTGCAACATCTTTTGTCATCTGCCTGATGTGCAGAGCATTTGGGGTGTAAAAAGAGAGGGGTAAACTCAATATTTTATCCAAAAGTGGAAGGATATATTTTTCAGGATCAATTAAGAGTGCATCATCGTAAAAGGCAAAATTGTGAACTCCATAATTTTTGTGCCAGTAACATATCTCGTCAAAAACAGATTCAGGTGATCTACGTCTCATCTGAGGCTCAAGAAAAGATGAGGCACAATATGAGCAGGTAAATGGGCAACCTCTTGAGGTCAAAATAGGGGCGTATGTGAGTCTTGATACAAGATCAAGTGCTGGATATGGAAGCAAATCAAGATTTAAAGGCGAAATTGAAATGGAAGAGATGGTGCTACTAAGTGAAAAACCTGTATATTTTTTAATAATATCAAAAATCTGCTGCTCTCCGCTTCTAATTATAACCTCGTCAGCCATAGAGTTTTTTTTAGCATGTGCAGTACAGAGCGTTGCATAAATACCCCCAAGCACAACAGGGGTATCAGGAAATATCTCCTTTATGAGAGATATTGTCTCTTTTACTCCAGATGCCCAATAGGTCATAAGAGATGTAACTAAAATTAGGTCTGGTTTGCCAAATTTACCCCCGTTTTTAGCTCCTATTTTATCAGAAAGAGCCTTTAAATCCTGCCTAAACCAATCAGGTTCAACTCCATATCGAGAAAAAGATTTTCCTAAAAATAGCCTCTTCTTTTCAGGTGAGAGTTTTTCTGTTGATGAGATATATTTTGCTTCAATCTCAACCCCATTAGGCAAAGGGATTGACCTTTTTCTGAAAGAGCCTCGACCATCATCTAAAGTTTTTAATTTTTTTTTGCCGATCTCTTGAAGATATTTTGGGTGAAATCTATCAAGGCAGTCCAAAAATGAGACCTCAGCTCCGCCAGCTCTTATTATTGCTGCAAGTTGAAGTAACCCTAACGGTTTTGCCCAAAAATCAAAGGCTGCAAAATCGTGTATCCAAGGATTTACACAGAGTATATGAGGAGAGTTATCAGACAATGGATAGGCTTTTTTTAAAAATCATGCAAAATAGTTCATAGATGTCTTTTTAAGCTCACGGGTGCTAAACAAAAGTGTGTAATCATCAACTCTTGAGGCTTTTGAGAGCTTTGCTGCAATTGCCCTACAGGCATCTTCATCAGGACCGTGTACCATAGTATAGAGATTGTATCTCCAAGTTGGGGCGGGGTTTCGCCTATAACAGTGGGTAACCTCATCAAAAGAAGCCATGATTCTGCCCACATCTTGAACCCTATCTTCATCAACTCTCCAAGCAACCATAGCATTGGCTTTAAATCCTGAGTTTTGATGCTTTAAGGTAGCTCCAAACCGCCTGATTATCCCCCGCTCACTTAGGCTCTTTACCACATTAAGATACTCCGCCTCTGATACGCCTATATTTTGGGCAAGCTCTAAAAAAGGGTGTGATGTTACTGGAATATTGCCTTGAAGTGATGCAATTATCTTTTTTTCAAGTGTTGTTAGCATGGTTTTATCTATCCCCTCCATTAAAATTGGACAGAAGTGGGGTTATCCAAAATTGGTATTAAATACGTTTTAGTAAAATGGGCAACACCATAGTTATTAAAGTGCATGTGATCATAAAAAAATTGCCTATCTTGCATCTTATCAATTAGATTGTGGTAATTAACACTATTTTTATCCCTTAAATTTTGAGAAGTTAGATCGTTTTCTATTATCTTTTTTAGCTTTTCATCAACCTCTTTAGCACCGGGAAAATTCTCCATCAAAATAGGGAGCATAATGTAGGTAATTTTGCTGTTGTGCTGTTTGGTTAATCTGTTTATGTCGCTTACAAAACTGCTGTAATGGTCAAACTTACTATAATCGTAAAGCCCAAGATAGTGCTCTCTTGCCTCCTCAAGTTTAACAGGATCAATTGCCTTTAAAGTGAGCTTATCAAGGCCAGGTGCAGCGTATTGGCTAATAGATTTCCAATCATCAACAGCTATCATCTGAATATAGGAGATTATACGCTCTGAAGGGAATCTATTTAAAATCAAATCCAATAAAATTGATATTTCAAACGGCTCATCACGCAGAAAAAAGGTGTTGTTTTCATTATTTATTGGGCAGAAAAAGATCCAAGGGTCAACAAAATAGAGTATTTGATTAGCCCTATTACCTCTTCGATAAAAGTGGGAGAGATGCACCTTTGCAGGCATAAGCCCCCCCCCTCCGCCTTTGGATAGATTTACCACCCTTTTTTGTAAAATAGACTCAACTGTCAAGTGGTTTGAGTCGCGAGAAAAGACTCTGCCCCTTGATGTGCCAAGTATTGCAACATCGTAAACCTCATCTTCTCTAATTACCAAAAGATTTGACTCAGTCTCCCAATTTTTAAACCGAATATCTCTATTTTTGCCTGAAAAAAAGAGCAAAAGGCTTACCATTATGGCTAAATTTAGGAGAGCAAAGGCTGCAAGTTTTAATATAAATCTTTTTGATTGTCTCATATATTTGCTTAAATATTTGTAATTTTTTTAATCTAAAACTGAAAGTAGATAAACTCTTGCTTTACGCCAAAAATAGTTGAAATAATAACAGCCCAAAGCCCCAGCGTGTAAATTGACCACCTAACAGTTATTGGCAGACTTGCAACGTAGTGCTCAATCTTGATCTTTTGCTCTTTAAACTCAATCGCAAAAAGAGATACAATAAAAAAAAGGCTCAACACAAACGCAGATGGTGCAATGACAGGAGAATCAGGATTTTTACCTCCAAAGATAAAGAGCCTTTTAGTTATTTCAAAGGCATCAGAAACTGTATTAGCTCTAAAGAAGATCCAAGCATAGTTGACCAAAAATAGAGTTATTGCAACTCTAAAATATGTAGATAACCTTGAATTTTCTAAATTTTTAAAACCAATAGTGCTATTTGTAGAAATTCTGCCCCAAATCTCCTCAAAAATATTTTCAACTACTAAATAGATGCCGTGCAATCCGCCCCATATCACAAATGTCCAATTTGCACCGTGCCACAGTCCGCTAACTAAAAATGTTATAAGAAGATTGTAATAGAATCGCAACTTTATAACCCGATTTCCACCTAACGGGATATAAACATAATCTCGAAACCATGTAGAGAGTGAAATGTGCCATCTTTGCCAAAATTCACGCAAAGATGATGAAAAATAGGGGCGATTAAAGTTTTCAGTCAGTTCATACCCCATAACCTTAGCTGTTCCAATAGCCATGTCAGAGTATCCTGAAAAGTCGCAGTAAATCTGAACTGTAAAAAATATAGATGCAGTTATAACTGGAACTCCAGTGTAATCTTGACAGTTATCAAAAACCTGATTGACATATATTGCAAGATAATCAGCAATAACAACCTTTTTAATCATGCCCCATAAAATCAATCTAAATCCATCAGTTGCCCTTTTGTAATCAAAGCTGACCACCTGCTTAAATTGGGGTATTAGCCTGCCTGCCCGCTCAATTGGACCTGCCACAATTCTGGGCCAAAATGCTACATAAAGGCTAAAAATACCAAAGTGAGCCTCTGGCTCTATTTTGCCCTTATAAACGTCAATTATATAGCTTACAGTCTGAAAGGTGTAAAAAGATATTCCAACTGGAAGCATAATTTTAATCAAAGGTGCATCAATAGCTGCCAATAGATTAAATTTAGCCGATATTTCAAAAATAGAGCTTATAAAAAAATTAAAATATTTAAAAAAAAGAAGAGCACCAAGATTGAGGCTAAGGCTGACAATCAGAAAAAATTTCCTTTTTTGTCTATCTGTTGCTTGAGCAATCTTTAAGCCAGAGTACCATGTGATAAGGCTTGAGATAACAAGTAGCAAGATATATCCTACACTCCAGCACATATAAAAGTAGTAGCTTGCCGCAAGCATAACCACCCATCTAAAACGGTGGGGCAAGGAAAAATGAAGCCCTGTTAAAGCAATAAAAAACAGGGCAAATTGCAGGGAATTAAATAGCATAGTAAAGAGACTCTCTCACATAATTATTATTTTTAAGTATGTTAGCCTATGGAGTTAGGCTTTTTATCTTATTTTTTATTGTTCTTTTTTATTGTTCAAAAAATCACTATATTTTCCGCAACTCCTCTGCCAAAAATATCAGCATTATACATCTCTTCAGCATAGATTGGCATTGCTGCAAAGCTGCCTTGTGCGATTGCCTGAAGTGTATAGGATAAATGGTAATTTCCTGCTGGAAGATAGTCCGCGTAGTATCTGACAGCTTTATGTCCAAGCTCTTGATGGTAAAAACTCCATCTTGATTGGTTAAACTCATACCAATTTTGCAGCTTAAACCACCATGAACCCTCAGGCGGTAAGGAATCAGCCTTTTGTGCATCAACTATTGATGCAGTTGCAAGCTCTCTATTTACAGGCTCAAATCCACCTGGCACAGGATCGCTAACCACTGGAAAATTGCGTGCTGTTGGCAGACTCAAAAAAATATCTACCCGAACAAGATCGCCTCTTTTAATAGTGTTATCTATCTTTTCCCCATCTTTATTAGACTCACGGTGTAAAAGCACCCATCTTCCATCTCTTTCAACGCTATACTCCCTACGCACCTCAATACCTGAATTGATAGGCTCTGCAAAATCATCTTTTGGGGCATATTTTAAGCCTGCTAAGTAGTAGATATTACCCACATTATCAATATTTTCAGCTTGTTGGGGCTTTGAATCCTGCATAATTATTATATCTGCACTTTTGCCAAGTTCTGCTTTAGTTATCTTTTTTGTAAAGGTTACTGGCAAATCTTTAATATCTTTAAAACTTGCAACTCCCATCTCCTCTTCGTCTGATGACTCAATTTTTAAAATAGTTTTAATATCAAGAGTATCTCCACTGTTATCACCTCTCTCCCCTACCCTTGCCTCTACACTCTCATATTTAGCACTATAATCAACAAGAGCATTTAAGCAAAATATACTCTCTTGAGTGGTATAACCTGAATTTGCTCCCCCATTTGTCTCTGTAATTGTGCGAACAAGTTTAAATGCAATATCATCAGCATCTTTTACCCTATCAGCAAACTTAATAACTGCTGATAAAATCGTACCTTGTGTTCTGGTTGGTGATTCAAGGATTCTTGAAAAATCAGAGTCAAGCGATTCGCTAAATACAACTTTGCCTGAACTAAAATTGGCACTTGATAGGATCATATCCCACACCCTTTTGGCAATTGATTCACCACCTTTAACCTCAACTGCTGCCATTAAAAAAAGAGCTTTGCCAAAGAGGCTCATCTCATTTAGATGTGGCTCATAACGTGTGATCTCTGATATGCCAGCTTTTCCAGCTTTAGCAAGAGCACAAAGAGCAACTGCACGAACAGTTGATCTCATAGCGTTGCTGTAAAATCCCCCACTATCCAACATTGGAAAAATATCTTTTCTTACAAGTGTGGAAAGATAGCCAAAGAGCCTATCTTCAACATCTTTTGGGACACTAAATCCCCTTGACTTGAGCCAGCCAAATGCAAGTGCTGTGTATGCTGAAAGATAGGGGCAAACATAGCCATCATCTGGAGTAAAATAGGCAAATCCTCCATTTGGTGCCTGAAATTGTGATGCCAATAAAAGAGTCTTTTCAGGCAGGGACTCTGCCTCTTGCCATGAGATTGCCTCTTTTGGAAGATAGCCCTTTAGTTCCACAAAATGAGAAGCCATAAGAGCTTTACTAAGTTTTTGCTCCCAACAACTATAGGGGTATTGAGCCATGTATTTAAATGATTGCTCCATATTGCCAATAACTGTTGGATAGAGCGTTACTATTGTTTTTGATATATCTGGATAGATATTTTCAGGATAGAGGAGCTTTTCGCTCGTCCCCCCCTTGTTAGAGACAATGCCATAATTTAAAGCTGTTATAAAAGATTGCTTTTTATTAACCTCTAAAGTGTGGGTCAAAGCATCGCCATCAAACTCATCTTGTGCCTGTGCAATAAATGTTATTGCTCCAGATTTTTCTGATGATTTTGATAATTTAGCAGTAATTGGAAGAAAAATAGTCTCTCGCTTAAATGGCAGAAGATTAATCTGACGCTCCAAAGCTATCTCTTTAGTTTCATCTGCGTTTAAATTATCTGAATTAGAGTTTTTAGCTTTAATAGATACATTGATGTATCTTGCCTTATCTGTTCTATTCATAACACTAAAACCAGCCTCAAAAGAGTCGCCCTCTGTAACTTGGTTTGGCATAACTGGTCTAATCTCGGTTGCTCGGTTGACCTTAAAATTAGCCTCTCCAAGACCCATTAAATCTGTTGGAGTTACTGCCATAACAAATATTTTCCACCCTGTCAGATTATCTGGGGCTTTAAACTCTATGGCTGCATCTCCATTCTTATCAGCAATAATTGATGGATTCCAGTAGCTGACATATTTAAAAGATGATCTCATCTTCATTCCAGCACCACCATCTCCGCCAACATTTGCCCCTTTTTTCTCAAACTTTCGTCTGCCTATCATGTTTGTAAGAAGGCTGTAATTCTCAACATCAAGAGCATTTAAGATGTTAAAACCTTTAAAAATATCAAAATGATCTCTGCCAGACGAAATCAGATCAAAAACAGCCTCATCAAGAACAGCAACTGCAAATTCAATCTTCTCATCTCTATTTTTTAAAGCCTCTGCATGAATTTTTACCTTTACAACCTCTGCTGGCTTATAGATCAACTGCTCTGGGGTAACTGCAATTTTAATATCATGCTCTAACTCCTTTACAGATGTTTTAACATACCCCAACCTAAATGTTGGCTTTGCAAGATCAACCCCATCTTGTGGAGGGGGCGGAAGATTTTGAATATCAACAGGCGATCCAACTCCTCCAGCCCCTACCCGTGGTGAGATAATCGTAACAGATAAGAAAAATCCAGGCACATCTTCAGCCATTATCTCAACCTCAACCACCTGTGTTGAATTTTGAAGCTGCTCTACCCATTGACGCAAAATGCCGTACCTCTCCACACTTATTAGAGCATAAGCATTAGGAAATGGATTTTTGATCAAATATTTTGCCCTATCTCCAACCTTATAGCTCTCTTGCTCTGGTATGATTGAAAGGCTAAAATCATCAGGCTCCTGCCATAAAACTTGCCCTTTTCCAGTAACCCAAGTTGAGATGCTTGAAATATGAGCTTGTTTATCCTCAACTTTATCACCAATTTTATCCTCACTACTCTCAACCATAGCAACAACTCTATAATCTCCTGGCAAAGATGGATTAAAATCAAACTCAAGAGGCTCAAGGGTTGATATTAAAGTTTTTTCCTCTGTAACTACCCACTCATTGATATATTTGGTCAGATAGGCATTACCAGCCCCTTTTATGCGAGCTGCCTTTGTAACACGATGCTGAATAGAGAGCTTTATCTGCCTATCTTTAACAAGATTACCATTTCCATCAACAGCTATTGCCTGAATAATTGCTGGTTTTGCAGCTTCATAGACCCATTTTAGGCTCTTAAGACCAATAAATAAATCTCTTCCGAGATATGTTACCCTATTTGAACTTGAGACAAACCTTCCGCTATCATCTTGAACAGAGCTCTCAACCTCAATTTTACCATAAGGGATAGAAGAGATATTTGAGAGTACAAGGCTATTTTTAATTATTCCAAGATTGTCAAGCTCGCCTCTTTTTTCTAAAAGAGTTTCAGGAGCATCAGAGATATATTCATCTTCGTAACTATCACTATTTTCAACATCTGACTCCTCTTTTGCATCTTTTTGATAAGATAAAAAATCATCTTGTCCGCCTCCAGCAGCTCTGTAAAATGTAAACCCTTTTGTAATAGGGTTATCTGGCTGAAAATTCTCCTCTTTTAGACGAACAGTTACACGAACAGGGGCATCACTGTAAGGAGAACCTGCATGAAGAGTGGCTGATGTCTCAATGTGTAGTGTATCTTGAGGTTTAAAGTGATCCCCATTTAGTTCCGTTAAGACCTTAAATGGAGATGGCGTGAAATCTGTAACTAAAACTTTTAAAGGCTCCCAACTATACTCTGAAAAAGAGGCAGAAAGATAAAATTGATACCACCCAACTGCACCATTTTTAGGTATGTTATATTGACCATGAAACGCTCCAAACTCTGAGAGGGTTATATCTTTTTGCTCAAAGATATTTTTTCCAGTTGGGTCCGTGATTACCAACTTATAACCAGATATGGGTGGTAGCACAAAAGAGCTATTATTTTGATCTCTTACATATATTTTATAGTCAATAGTATCCCCAGCTTTATATATCCCCTGAGGAGTTGTTCCCCATGAGTGAATATGGGCATATTGTGGCTCTGAATATGATGAGACATTGCCCTCTGAGACTCTCCATGCAGAGATAGAAAAATCGTGACGATATGTAAGTGGTAAAATCGCAAGATCGCTATTTGTGGCTGCTTTTATGATTAACCTCTCACGCCCATACTCCCACGAGTTTGTAAATGTCTCCCTCTTTGGATCAAGACTAACCATGCCGGGTAAGGTTGCAATACCATCTTTATCTGTTGTGCTTTGGCAAAGAGCATAAGAGTTACGAGTCAAATTCTCAACAAGAGAGCGATGAACAGTTACAACCACGTCAGGGACAGGCTCGCCAGTTACAAGACTTGTAACCCAAACTAAAGAGCTAAAATGCCCCATCTTTGCATGAATCTGCCAAGGGCTAACCACTGTAAAAAAATGGGATCCGCCAACTTGATTTACATCAACTGCTGGAGAGGTTGATGTAACATTCCCATAAACTGCACCGCTTTTGCCATTTAACATCTGACGAACACCAAGCTGCATTAAGTATGATACATCTTGCACCCTCAAATCTGATTTAACAACACTATTCATATCTGTTGATGTTTGGGATAGCTCATTATCTTTTGTTAAGGTTTTGTAATCAATTGTCATCTTATCAATATTGGTTATTGCTAAAGGCACTTCGCTATCAATATCTTTTTCCAAGACCCCTGTTTGGTGAAGGATTTGATAGGTTGGTTTTCTGTGATCTGTGTAGAATGTAAAGTTAATTGGAGATATAAGATGTCTGCCAAACACATCTTTAATAATTGAGGAGCCAGCCCCATCTTGTTCTATTTCTAAGCTCTTTTCAACTATTGTGTATTGCTGCCACGCCTTTAAATATTGAGGAATTGCAACTGAATAGAGCGAGCCTCGTGTGTGGGTATAGTTAAGATAGGAGCTGTTGTAGCCATTTGCCCATGGATCGTAATTTTTTTGCCCTTGAGCAAGATCAGGCAAAAATATCAGATTATTGCGAATCTGCTCAAACCCCACTGGAGCTGTAAATAAAAGCTCTGTGTAGCCCCTTGGATCAACAATGTGCTCTAACTTGCCTGAGGCTGAATCTTCTGGCGATATTGTGATTGGATTGTCATCTTTTATTGTATAACACCTAATGCCTGCAAACTTAGGTTCAGGAAATGTGTCAAATCGAACCACCTCCCTTGTATCTAAGCTCTTTTCTCCGCCTAATGATGAAGATATGCCAGGATTGGCAATAAGAATTATAGTGCTATCTTGCGGAAGCTCTCCAACTGGGGATAGACGCCAAACCAAAGCTGCCTGAATATCGCTTAGATTTTGGTCTATATTGTGATCTTTAGTTTGATTTCTTGATTGAGCTATTGATTGATGGCTCTCAACTAAAATTGGGTATCTATTTTCAGGTTGATTTACTGGTGCAAAATAAAGACTCTCCACAACAGAATCTTTAGTTACAGGTTGGTTAAAATGAAGAGCAATAACAGGAGTTACAGGAGATCGCCATGTCTCAAATTGGTAATAAGATATTGCTGGTCTTTTAGTTATAAATGTGTGGATAAAAGGCTCGGCAAGGGTTGCACCATCTTGCGTGGTAATTCCTGGATTTATCGCAATTGTGTATCTTGTTGCTGGTATCATTTGCGATGTAGCATCAAGATTAAATGCAAGATCAGTTGGATTTAACCATCTCCACTGCCCTTTTAACTCAGGAGAGTTTGGGATATCTGTGGTTATTTTTATTGGCAACTCCTCTATTTTTCTCTCCATTCTGCCAAGTGGCACAACTGCTCGGCTAAACTGAATAAGAATCTGACGATCATTTTGAATATCCTCACCAGATGGCAGTATTCGCTTGATTGTAAGTGGCTGGGGCAAAGGTGCTGAGTTTATCTTTGTGCAAAAGGGGAGAAAATTGAAAATAATGAGTATGAAAACAAGAGTAAAAAGAGTGCGAATAAAAAAATAGTGTGGTTTTTGCATATTAAAGTCTCTCCCAAAAGGTTTAGCCGAGCGATAAATCGCACGGCTAACCTGAAACAAAAATCTACTAAAAGGTGGGATTTTATTATAATCGGCTTTAGCCAACTTCTCTTATGTTAACCCTGAAATAAATTTCAGGACTGTAAAAAATTAAAATTGCTGTCTATTTAAGCTGTTTAGTATCTTTTTTTGCACTAACTGCTGGCTTTGATTCAGCAACATCAACTTTATCAACTTCAACCGTGCTATCTTGTTTAACCGCTTTAGTTTCACTAAAAGCTGCTTTAGTTTCACTAACAACTGCTTCAGTTTCAATCTCTTTTTTAGCTGCTGGAAAAGAAAAGAGGTCTTTTAGAAGAACAGTCTCTATAGTTTTAAGAACAGATATCTGTTTTGCATCAAGAAGATCATCAGCATTTGCAACAGCATTTGCAAACTCAACTGCTGTGATTCTATCCTCTCTGTCTGGAAGAAGATCAGCAAGAGTTGCTAAAGCAAGCTCTCTATCCTTCTCTACAATGGCAGATTGCTCAAGTATCATGTTCTTTAACCGTTCTGGTTTAATCTTTTTAAGCCTCTCATCAGTTTTAATGTAATTATCAGCAGCTCCATATTTGCTCATAGCCATAACCTTGTCTGCCTTTGTAACAGCAACAATAACTCTGATAATCGCCTCCTCAAAACCACCCTGCTTCATTGCTGTCTCCCAGAGCCTGTTTTGAATCTCCTCAAAAAGCTCTGTAGTCTTCTTCTTAACGCTCAGGGCACTCTCTTCAGATAGGTTCTCATTGTTATAAAACAAGGTTTTTGACCAAGCATTTCCATACATGCTATAAAACATGGTCTCAAAAAGGCTATCACGATTTTGGCGATACAGCTCTAAAGTGTTTACAATCATAGATGAAACTTGCTTTTCCATCTCAGAAAAAACATTATCTTTTTTTGTCTTAAATCTGCTCGCATTTACTATCTCAGCAATGTTTTTTAGCGGAAGCATCATGGGATTCATATCAGAGTAGAGGTATCTCTCAATTCTTAATGGGTGCATTTGACGCATAATCTCTGCAGATAGATCAGAGGCAAATGACCTTACCCATGGGCTTACAAAATCTTGATAAAGTTTATCGTTAAAGCTTGATATTGCAGCAACAGAGTGAAAAGCCTCTTCCTCCTCTACATCGTCATCCATTTTAAGAATATCAGTTACATCTCGCTCAATAAACTTTACACCATGATCTTTAAGCCACGGCTGACTTGGATCATCTTGAATCACCATCTCATAAAGACCGGGCGATAAAAACTCAATTGCCTCAACGCACCCAATTATCTCCTTGTGCTCCTTTTGATTTACCTTGCCAGATACAAAAATACCCAAATGCCCAATATCTTCGTGGAGCATATAGATAATCACCTGACCAAATTTTTTGATCTCTTCTGTGGTTTTATAGACTCTTGGTATCCAGTTTAGAGCCTGCTGAGGTGGTGTTATGTTATCGCCTTTAGATGCAAAGACCAAGATAGGACTTTTTAAATTTTTAAGATTTATGTATCTATCTTTATGGAGGTTTAAAAATCCCTGCTGAAGCTCATCGCTTATAAAAAGATGGCTTACGATAAATCTAATCTCCTCGCGGCTCATCAAAAAAAAGCCGCCCCACCACTTTTCAAACTCAAGAAATCGCTTCTCTTCTGTATCAACTTTGGAATAGACATTATACAGTTTACTCCAAAGTGTGTTAGCAGGATTTAAAGCCTCAAAGCCATCAACAAGATGAGCACCGTCAAAATGCCCATTGCCAAGATCGCTTAACAATGAGGCAGCCCAACTTCCGCCAAAAAGTCCACCACGATAACGCATGGGGTGTCCACCCTTAACACCTCCCCAGTATGAGAGGGGTGAGCCATTTAACACAAGAGGTCCTGTAACATCTGGTCTATCAGCAGCAACAAGAGATGCAGCCCAGCCAGCTTGGCAGTTACCAATAATCGCTGGCTTTGGCGATTCTGGGTGACGCATCATCACCTCTTCTAAAAATTTGACATGGCACTGCTGAACATCTGCAATGGTCTGACCTGGCATTGGCTCTGTAAAGAAGATCATAAAATAGACAGGATAACCTGCCCTCATTGCAACTCCAATCTGAGAATCCATCTTTGAGCCACCAATTCCTGGTCCATGACCAGCCCTTGGATCCATAACCACAATTGGACGCTTTTTAGGGTCAATTTGACTCTCCTCTTGTGGCGGAGTTGGTATGTTTGCCTCTGGTTTAAATCCAAGTATTCTTACCAACTGATAGTTGACAGGACGATCATAGGTTCTGCCATCGCTTATCACTTTATAATCAAACACAAGAACAGGTGGCTGCCCCTTACGGAGATGATCAAGGTAGCCATTGCCACGTTTGCGGATAGTATCCCAAAATAGTATCGACCTTTGGGCACTGTCAATTAGATAGTCATAGCCATCTTCAACTGTATCTTCAAGTTTTTTAATTGGCTCTGGCATTGCAAATATATCCTCTGGCATCTTAAATAGAGGATTTTCAAAGTTATAAAGCTCTTTTGGTATGCTAAAAAGAGATTTATAGGTCTCAAATATAGACTCTGGAGTTATTGACTCTATTGGGCTAAAATCTGTTTTAAACATGGGAAATATTGACTCCATCATGTTAAAACTCGATTTAGGCACAGAAAAGAGAGAATCTGGTATCTTAAATTGATTCATAATAGTATCCTTAAAAAATCACTAATTATTATTTTATTTTATATAAATCTTGTGATGTGTCGGATTTAACAATCAACACATCACTGCTTTTTGGGTTTTGGCGGACTTACAAGAGCTGTGCCATCAATAACCATAACCCCATTTTGGTTAAAGCATCTTGTCTGAAGAGTTATCTTATTTTTTTCGCTTTTAATCTCTATAACTTCAGCTTTAGCAGTTATTGTGTCGCCAATACGAACTGGGGCAAGAAATTTATACTGCTGCTCAAGATATATTGTTCCAGGTCCTGGTAGCTTCATGCCAATAACCGTTGATATAAAGCTACCAACCAAAATGCCGTGAGCAATTCTGCCTTTAAAAAATGTATTGGAAGCAAACTGCTCATCAATGTGAGCTGGGTTCATATCCCCGCTAACACCTCCAAATAGATAAATATCTGACTCTGAAACAGTTTTGGAAAACTCTTCATAATCTCCAAGCTTTAACTGATCTATTGTTCTGCCCATCATAAATTAACTCTCCTTTTTTTAAATTTGTTATGTTTAGTTATTAGGTTATTAAAAATAACTTCTACTCATCTTTTTTTATGTTTTTATCTTGTGTATCTTTTTTTGTACCTGCAAAAAACTTCATAGGGTCTATATCTTTAAATGTTTTTCCTGCAAAAGTTGCAAAGTCCATTCGTGAAAAATCCATTCCCATTTCAAGATAGGCGTTGTAAGCGTTTATCTGATCATCCATTCTCTTTCTGTAATCTAAGTAGTTTTCAATGCTCTTTTCTAAATATTTTTCAAAAAACTCGTGTAGCAGATTTTCGCCAAACTGAATTATCAGGTGTAAAAGAGATACAGGAAGAAGCCCATTAGCATCTTTAGCTTTATTCATAATGATCTGTGTCAAGACCAATGATGTTACATCTTCTCCAGTATTAACGTCAGTAACCTCTACACGAAACCCCTTTTTTATAAGTGCTGCAACATCTTCTAAAGTTACATAGGCACTCTGCTCTGTGTTATATAATCTACGATTAGGATATTTTTTTATAGCGATCTTGTTTACCATATGTATTCAATAAACCTATGCTTAATCTGTTTATGTTTAATTTTGAATTCTATTTTTTATACATGCTACATTGCACCATTTTTTTTGTCAACACCATTTAAAGATGATATTGTTATATATAAATATTTTAGGCAATAATTTAGTTTAGTGGTCAATTTTAAAACATAAAATATTACAATTATTACTATTATTTTTTTGTGCACTGCACAATTTTTTAATTGACAAACAGATAAGAACTCATATATTGTGTGTCATAATTAAAAATTAAATAGTCTCACTCAAATATAAAAAAGAGTGATCAATACAAAACATAAACAAATAACAATTTTAAAAAAAGGAATGGACAAAATGGAAACAGCAAAAATTGCAAAACAGATGATTGGATTTCAAAAAACAGTATTTAACAACACATTTAACGCTATGGTAATTGTACAGGAGCAGACTGAAAACATGCTCAACAGCTTTATGGGTCAATTTCCATGGATAAATGAAGATGCTAAAAAACAGATGAAAGAGACAGTAGAGTTTACCAAAAAAGCCAGAAATGAGTTTAAAAAAGCAGTTGATGATGGTTATGCTAAATTTGAACATATGTTTGAACAAAAATAGAACATCTAAAGAACAAAATAAATATATCAGGAGAAAGAAAAATGATGGATAACAAAAAAGCAGTTGCACAGGTTATTGATTTTCAGAAGACTATGTTTGACAACTCTTACGCAATGATTAGCAATATTCAAGATCAAAGCGAGCAGATTATGAGCAAAGTAATTGATAAAAACCCTCTTATTCCTAATGATACTCTTAAAGTATGCACATACTGGGTTGATATGATTAAGAAAAACAGAAAAAATTACAAATCATACGTTGATACTAACTTTATGAAAATTAAAGATATGTTTAAACTTAATGAGACCGCTGATGATGTAGCAGGCATTAAAAAGTCTTAAATTGTTATAAATAAGCTGCATAGCCCCCTTACCCACCAAGCAAGGGGGCTAAAAATAGATAGAGAGCGGAGACTCCCACCAATGAATACCAACACCAATGTAAATAATCCAGTTGAAAATATCTTTACAACACTAATATCAGGCGCTTATGATATGCAAAAGCTGTTTTTGGCTTCAAATATGCCAAGTTTGCTTCCATTTGCTGGCATAAAAGAGCTATTACCATCATCTGTAATGCCAAACTTGCTCTTAGCCCCTGATATGCCGAGCCTCCTTCCCTACTACGACACAAAAAGCATTATGAATTCTGAAATTGTGCCACCACCGTTTGATATTTACCTTAAAAATATTAGTGTTGCAAATAATATGCTCTTAGGTCTTACAAAATATAACAACGACTTTTTTATGCCACTCTTTACAGCCACCCTCTATTTTATAAATGTCGAGCTATCTAAATTATATAAAGACCCGCCAATAGAGCAGTGGAACGCCTATATAAAGCTCCTTAAATTTAATATGGAGATTTTCTCTCGGTACCACTCTGGCAGCTTAGGGGCTTTAGAAAAATTTACTGAAACAGAGTCTAAAAATCTTTGTGCCGCACTTTTTAACACAATATTTCAGTGTGATGGCGAAAAACTCGATGATTTTTTAAATCGCCAATTTGAGATGGTTGAAGAGGTTACACAGACCTTCCCAAAAGCTGTAAAAGAGATTGAGCCAGAGTATGGATTTCATTTTGAACGTAACGGACAAAAACCATTTGCAGAGACAGAGCGATTTTTTGTCTATGCTGTTTTACCTACCGATAAAGATATGAAAATCAACGAAAAAGCAAAGCCAGTTCTTATAATTCCGCCATTTGTTCTTGGCAGCAACATACTTGGCTTTTTACCCGATGAAAAGAGAAGCTATGCCCACTGTTTTGCCAATCAAGGCATTCCAACATATATCAGAATAATGAAAGATATTAAGATCACCCCTGCTTTTCAGTTGATGACTATGGAGGAAGATGCAATTGACACCCACTTTTTCTGCCAAAAAATTATGGATAAGCACGAGAAAAAAGTAACCTTAAATGGATACTGTCAAGGGGGATACAGTGCTGTTTGCAACATCTTATCTGGTGAGCTTGACTCTGTAGTTGATGCCCTAATAACCTGTGTTGCACCTATGGACGGAACAAGAAGTAAGGGGCTTGGACACTTTCTTACAAGTTTGCCACCACAATTTAACGATCTGATTTATGGAACAAAGACTCTATCTAATGGCAATAAGGTTGCTGATGGAAATTTAATGGGCTGGGTCTATAAGCTCAAAAGTATTGAGCATGAAGCTCCACTTGTCTCTTTTTTTAGGGATATGCTTATGGTTGCAAAAGTTGACGGCAGACCAGCAAAATTGAGCAAAACAGCTTTAGCTCTTAACTACTGGCTTCAAAATGAGAGAACAGACATTCCACTTGACATAACAGCAATGAGCTTTGCATCATACAACACTCCAGTAACACAAGATGGAACACTGCCTGTAACCATGTTTGGCAAGACTATCAATTTTAAAACTATTGAAGAAAAAGAGATACCTTGGCTACTCTGCTACGGAGAAAAAGATGATCTTGTTGAAAAGGCTACAGCACTTGCACCTTTGGACTATATAAATGTTGAGACAACACCATTTCCAAAAGGTCATGTAGCTATGGCAACATCATGGTCTCACCCTGAATCACCTTACGCTCTTCATACCCGTTTTGGTAGCGAAAAGCAATTTCGGGGACCTGTAAGATTTCAGATGGATTTAGATGCTGCCATAAAATAGTTTATCCAAAAATTTGTATCAAAACAATGTAGGGACAAAGAGGCTCTTTTGTCCCTACACTAATGTTTATAACTATGAATTTAAAATCTTACGTGCTGACTCATCATTTACATCAGAGACATGAGCAATACCAGTCTCTCTTGCTGTCTCTCGATTACCAGAGAAAATATCGCTACGTGTTATCTGATTTAATGAAAATTTCCTTGCTCCAGCCATAAGCTGCTGAACTCCGCAAGCAAGTTTATCTGCAAGTGTATAAAAACCAATAGCACCGTATGGGATTTTTTTCATCTCATCTTTGCCAAGTCTCTTTTCCATATCGTGATACCCTGCAAATATCTCATCAACAGTCTTGCCAACCTCAAGAACAGTCTTTGGTAGCTCGTTCCAGTTACCATTTACACGCTCTCGCCTCTCTGGGTAGATAGCAGCCTCAATGTTTGCACCAAGAAAGCCAGGAATCATAACAGCTCTTCCCATGCAGACAAGTTTGCTGTATGGAGCACCAAGTGCAAGGGCTTTAAATATGTGGTCTTCAAGGGCAAATCCACCAGCAAAAGAGAGATCAACAACCTGTTTTCCCTTTGCTGCAAGCATATTTGCATACTCATAAGCCTTAGAGTGAAGAATGATAGAAGGAACTCCCCAACTCTGCATCATATTCCAGGGACTCATTCCAGTACCGCCACCAGAGCCATCAATTGTGAGCAGATCAAGCTGTGCATCAGTTGAGAACTTGATAGCCATTGCAAGCTCCTCCATACCGTAAGAGCCAGTCTTTAAGGTTACTCTATTAAATCCAATGCCACGAAGATACTCAACGCTGTTCATAAAATCTTCTCTTACCTTCTCAACAGAGTTTAGATTTGTAGCACCAAGTCTGCTGTGGCGTGCAAAAGATTTAATCGCCCCCTGCTCAAACCCTTTTTGAACCTCAGGCAGTGTAGGATCAGGATCAACAACATATCCACGCTCTTTTAAAAACCTTGCATAATCAATGCTTCTAACCTGAATTTCGCCGCCAATATTTTTCGCACCCTGCCCCCATTTAAGCTCAATAATGCACTTGTCGCCATACTTATCAACAACATACTCAGCAACACCGTTACGTGTATCTTCAACATTTAGCTGAACAATTATCGCACCATATCCATCAAAATATCGTAAATAGGTGTCAATTCTGCGATCAAGCTCTGGTGCTGATTTGATCTTACCCTTTTTTTCTACTCCAGGATTTATCTCAGATTTACGATCAACACCAACAACATTTTCGCCAATCACAACAGGAATACCAACAAGAGCACCACCAATTGCAAAAGCGTCCCAATACTTTTCAGCAATAAAAGTTGATCCCATAGCACCAGTCATCAAGGGCATACGAACTTTTGTCTTAACTTTTTTGCCAAATTCAGTCTCAAGGCTCACGTTTGGAAAGATGCAGTCATCAGGGCTGTTGGTAAGACCTGGTGCCATACCTTGAGAACCATAAGCATAACCTTGAATTCGTAAAGAGTTGTAAGATACTCCAACATGCGTGGTATTATTAGCCCCAGCAGTTACAAGTCCAAAACTTCGAGGATAAAGCAGTTTTCGCCCAACCATGCTTGAGAGCCAAGTTTCACATTTGCCTTTACAATCAGCACGGCAAAGGGTGCATAGACTTGATTCTGCTGCATCACCACGATTAACAGTTCCAAGCACATCATTACTTTTTGAGAATCTCATGTTCATTGTTTTGTCCTTACAGTTTAGATTATAAAATTTAGATTATACAGAATACAGAATATAAAATTCTGTATTTAAAAAGATTGAATCGTGTTTACTGATATTTTTAATTTTTTGTCAAGGAGTTTGATTTCTCGATTAATTAGAGCAATCTTTTGATCCAAAATAGCATTAGCCACTTTAAACAAATAGAGATAATTCTTGACATAAATAGAACTATATAATAGTTATCTTACTTATTGGTTAGACCATTAATATAATTTAGGTTACTAAATGGTCAATATAATTGAGAGTGTTGGAGCAGATTAGTATGTCTGATAAGGTAAAGACCGAATTTCAAAAGGCAAAAAAGAACAGAATTTTTCAAGATGTGGTTGAACAGATACAGGAGGCTATTCTTAACGGTACACTCAATCCAGGTGATGTGTTGCCTCCTGAAAGAGAACTTCAGGAGACCTTTAATGTTAGCAGAGGAACACTGCGTGAAGCTCTGCGGGTGCTTGAAAATAAAGGGCTAATTGAGATACGTTTAGGCACAGGAGGAGGTGCTCGCGTTAAAGAGGCTGGAACTGCTCAATTGACCGAGACATTGGCTCTTATGCTTCACTCAGGAGCTTTACCAGTTTTAGATATAGGCGAGTTCAGAGAGGGAATGGAGGGTAAGATTGCCTCACTTGCAGCTTTAAGAGCCACTCCAAAAGATATTAAAAATATTGAAAAACTTCTTAAAAACGCCCTTAAAATAGCAGAAAAAGGCGAGGCTGATTATCAAGATTTTTTACGTGCTGATGAGGCTATCCACAAAGAGATAGCAACAATCGCAAGAAATTTGGTCTATCAATATTTGATGGAGGTTGTGCATGACAATATCCAGAGATATTACAACCAATTTCTTGATTTTTCAGTTAGCAGGTTGGCTGAAAACTGCGAAGATTTAAAAAATTTGGTCAAAGCTGTTTGCGAACATAGATCAGAAGATGCAGGAAGTATTGCTGAAGAGCATGTTAGACGATTTAATATTAGAATGAGAGCAAAAGAGGCTCTGAGTGCTCAAAAGAGTGAGTCAAAAAAATAGAGTTTGTGCATTGTCAGATGTAAGTTTAGCAACCTCTGAAAGTGGCATATCAAGAGTTTGTGAGATTGCAGACGCAACAGCAACAATGTTGCACGGCTCATTCCAACCCATCTGAAAAATCTCTTTTGAGCCTATGCAACTGCCCTGAAATATTGGTAAAATTGCTGGGCTATCTGTCTCAATAAGAAGCCTATCTTTTGAGACTGCTTTTAACGATTTTTGAACCTTTTTATTGTTAGAGTGGGTAACTGATCCTGAAAAAGAGATATAAAGCCCATATTTTTCAAGAAGAGCAGCAAGATCAGCAGAGCCAGAATATGAGTGAATCAATCCCCCCCTATTTAACTTCCCCACCTGTTTTAATATCTTAATCAGCAAATCCCACCCCTTACGAACATGGATTGAGGCTGGTATGTTACGCTCCTTTGCCATACCTAACTGAGCTTTAAATATTCGCTCTTGCTCCTCTTTATTGACATTTTTAATAAGATGATCAACTCCAATCTCGCCAATATATGCCACTTTACCGACAAATTGCATATCAAGATACTTATCAAGCTCATAAAACCACTTTTGAGATGCACCATCAACAAACCATGGGTGAACTCCAAAACTTGGGATAACCTCTTGATATTTACTTGCAATATTTGCAACCATCTGCCAATCAGACTCTTTTGTGCCGCAGCAAACAATTTGCTTTCCCCCATTTGCCTGCCATCTTTGCAAAATTGCCTCAATATCCCATAATATTTCAGGCTCTTGAAGATGGCAGTGGGCATCAAAAAGGTGAGGTTGTGAATTTAATACCGATTCAGAGGTGCTACTCAAGTTCGCTGGTTTCATGTCCAAGCCTTCTTGTCATAAGACGCTCAATTGCCTCAGAAGGTGAGCTATTTTCATAAAGAGCCTTATAAACCTCATTTATAATTGGCAGCTCAATTTCAAGTTTTTTTGCAAGGTTATAGATAGATTTTGTGTTTCTTACACCTTCTGCAACAGTAAGCCTTTTATCTTGTATTTCGGCAATTGTCATGCCCTGCCCTAACTGCTTGCCAACTGTGTAATTTCGGCTCAAATCACCTGTGCATGTTAAGATTAAATCCCCAACCCCAGAAAGCCCTGCAAATGTGTGTGGATTTGCCCCCATCTTCATACCAAGTCTGCGAATCTCAGCAAGTCCGCGCGCAATAAGTGCAGCTCTTGTGTTTAAGCCTAAATTCATACCATCAACAAACCCAGCAGCAATTGCAATAACATTTTTAACAGCACCGCCAATCTCAAGCCCAATAGGATCATCATTTACATAGACCCTAAAGTAATCAGTTGCAAATAGGTGCTGAATATGGGTTGCTATCTCAATATTTTTTGATGCAACACTTATAACTGTTGGTATTTTTTGGGCAACCTCTCTTGCAAAACTTGGACCTGAGAGCACAACAATATGCTCCTCATCTAAAAATGGGATTGACTCTTGAATTACCCCCATCATGGTCAAGTATGTCCCATCTTCAATACCTTTAGAGGCTGTTATAACTATGGTGCTTGGTAAAATGGACTCTTTTATACGTGTAGCAATCTGACGCATAGTGTGAGAGGGCACAACAATCAAAAGGGTGGTGTTGGAGCTGACTACGCTCTTAAGATCATTTGTTGGTTTAATGTTTTCTGAAAGTGATATTCCTGGCAAAAAAAGCCTATTTTCGCGATAGTTAAGAATATCATCTTTAACATCTTGCTCATACGCCCAAAGATCAACGCTATAACCCTTTTGGGCTAAAAGGTTGGCAAGTGCTGTCCCCCAACTTCCAGCCCCCACAACACCAATTTTTTGAACTTTCTTGTTTTCATTTTTATATTTCATTATGCAAAATCACCCATCTATTTTATTATTAATCTTGTTTTATGAACCACTCTTTAATTGTCCTAAAATTGTAAAAGAGAAAAACTACCACAATCCCACAGATAACATATTGAATTAAATTAATATTTTGCTTTAAAAAATCAAAGCAAAAAAACCAAATTATAATGGCAGAGAGAGTTCCTAACAGAACTGAGCTAAAATTTCGCCAGATACTCATTTTCAATAGGTATCCAAGTATTGAGCCTCCTACTGGACCACTTCCTGGAAATGGTGCTAACACAAATATAAATAGACCTATCCAGCCATACTTTTCAATTTTTTCCTTATATTTATCAGCATTGTGCATCATCTGATTTGCAATACGAATAACCCACTTGACTTTTATATAATTTCTGATTGTAAGGACAAAAATTGAGTAGGTAAGACATAGTAGCTGAATTTCAATAAAAAAGTTGTATATAAAAGTTTGAAAAAAATTTAACCCATTAATAATACAGACCCCAACACCTGCAGCACGTCCACCAAAGGTATGAGCAGCAAAAACAAGGGTCAAAATTTTAGCCTTTAAAGGCTCAACAAATAGATAGTAGGCAATTATGATGAGAAGCAAAAGTGTCATTGCAATACTAACTAAGAGTATTTTTCCCTCAACGCTCTTATATAGTTTAAACTGCTCTATTTTATCTGAATCTATTGGCTCTGTTATCTGGTTTATCTCTTCTCTTTTCAGGGAATACCTTCCATTATTAAATGTTAATTTATCAAGTGATATTACTACATCTTATTTATATTGCTCAACTATTTATCGTAGTTAGCTTAATTGTGTTTGGCTATGATAGATAGAGCAGCACGAATACCATCTGACGCACTTGATATAATACCGCCAGAGTGTCCACTACCCTCACCTGTGATGTAGAGATTATCAAAAGCTGTGCAGCAGTAGTTTTTTTCACGAACTGCTGTAACTGGAGCAGATGTTTTGCTCTCAAGCCCCATAATTAGACCAGTCTCAAACCCCCTTATTTTACGGCTAAAATCTTTTAAACCTTCACCTATTGCAACAGCTATCTGGTTTGGCAAAAGCTCCCAAAGTGGTGCCAATTTTAAACCTAAAGGGTAACTTGAACTTATATTTTTACTAAACTCTTTTGGCTCTAATTTTTGGTTAATAAAACTTTTAATTGAGCAAAATGGGGCTGCATAACCATTTGAGTAGTTATAAAATTTTTGCTCAAGAGACTCTAACCAGTCAAGTATCTTATTTGCACTAAACTCTTTTGAGTCTGAAATCACCATCTCAGGATTAAGAGATGCAACACAAGCAGCATTGGCATAATTTCCATCTCTAATATAACGGCTCATACCATTTACAATGTTTGATTTTTCGTAAGCTGTTGATGGAACAATAACCCCGCCCGGGCACATACAAAAAGTATAGACTGGCAAAGACCCATCTGCTTTTGATGTCAAACGATACTCAGCAGCTTTAACACCAGCTAAAGATTTTACCCCCCACTGAGCAACATTGATAAGCTCTTGAGGATGCTCCACACGAGAGCCAATTGCAAAATTTTTAGCCCTAAACTTAACGCCATTTTTTATGAGCATTCTGTATGTCTCGAATGCAGAGTGTCCAGTTGCAACAACAACTTCATCTGCATTGATCTCATAAAAAGAGCTATTTTCTAAAGAGCTAACTAATACTTCTACAACCTTTCCATTTTTAATGGTTAAATCTCTTAGCATTGTCTCAAACAAAATAGTGCCACCAATATTGATAAAATCTCTTCTTAAGTTTTTAACAATCTCTTTTAAGTTATCGCTACCAAGATGGGGGTGAGCCATGTAGAGAATCTCTTTTGGTGCTCCTGCATTTACATAGCTTGTGACTATAAATTGCCGCTCTTTGCTGATATGTTTGCTTCTTGATGTGAGTTTGCCATCAGAAAATGTCCCAGCCCCCCCTTCCCCAAATGCGTAGTTTGTAATTGGATTAAATTTTCCTGTTGCTTCAAACTCTTTTATTGACTCTTCACGTCTATTTACCTCAGAGCCTCTTTCGATTATTGTTGTGTTAAATCCTGACATTTGCAAAACATAGGCAGCAAAAAAACCAGCCGGACCGCTTCCCACAACAAGAGCCTTTTTATCTCTTTTTTTATACTCAATGTTGAGTAAAGTGCTATCAGTAGGGTCTTTTGAAGAGTTATCGTTAGATTCTTTATCTTCAAGATTTACTCCAACCTTAATAAGCCAATGAATATCACTCTTTTTACGGGCATCAAGGCTTTTGTTTAAAATCTGAAATTGAAATTGTGCATCTTTTATTATGTTACTATCAATCTTTAGATTCTCTTTTTTTAGCTCTTTTTGTAATGCCTCTTTTAAATCATAATCTTTATAATCTGTTGGCATCTTTAGTGAAATTTCGTGGTATCCCATGCTCTATATTTAATACCTTTATCTTTGGTAATAGTTGATATATTGCTCTTTATTAATTTTTCATCATAAAATATCATATCTATTTTACGATGTCTTTTAGTATTGATCTTTATAGCTTCAAAATTGATTTGCAATATATTTGTGTTATCTGATAATACTAATATATCAATAAGTTATTATCACGCAATATTAAGCAAATAGGAGATTTGCTATGCAAGAAAAAGATGCCAAATTGAGCAATTTACAATCCACAAAGCCAAAGCTCAGTCGGAGCATAATAATAAACATGCTGCTTGTGATTATTCTCTCTGTCGGCATAATGGGCGGGTTGCAGGTTCATTATGAATATTCAAAACTTCAAATTGAGCTAAACACAATGAGGGATAAATTTTTATACTCATACAGTGAGCTTTTAAAAACTGAAGTGGACAAAGTCATCTCATACATTGAATACCAGCAATCGCTTATAACTCCTCGATTAAACCAATCCATCAAAGATAGAGTTAATGAGGCTTGTGCAGTTGCAGGCAATATCTTTAACCAATATAAAGATACAAAAAATTTAGATGAGATAAAAAAACTTATTAAAGATGCCTTAAGACCTATAAGGTTCAATCAGGGGCGAAGCTACTACTTTGCATTTAATCTTGATGGAGTTGAGGAGCTGTTTGCTGATAAACCTCAAATGGAGGGGCAAAATATGCTCAATATTCAAGGTGCAAAAGGTGAGTATGTTGTAAAAGATATGCTCGATATTGTGAATAGAGATAAAGAGGGATTTTATCAATATACATGGACAAAACCAAACAGAGATGGGCACTTCACAAAACGGGCATACATAAAGCTCTTTGAGCCTCTTGGGTGGGTTTTTGGTACTGGAGATTATATTGATGACATCACAAAAGATGTTCAAAATGAGCTTATCCTATTTATTGAGCAGATTCGATTTAGAAAAGATGGCTACATATTTGCTGGAGAGTGGGACGGCACATCTTTAAGTGGACCAGCAAAGGGT
The DNA here is from genome assembly GCA_015232465.1 of Desulfamplus sp. Lineage (GTDB taxonomy): Bacteria > Desulfobacterota > Desulfobacteria > Desulfobacterales > Desulfobacteraceae > Desulfamplus. The sequence continues at coordinate 34,171 of JADFZO010000003.1, read as the reverse complement.
AAAAATATGTGGGATATTGCTGATAGTAAAGGCAAAAAGATTGTTCAAGAGATGATTCAGATAGCAAAAAAAGAGGGTAGCGGGTATCTTGAGTATGTTATGCCAAATCTTGAAGATAAAAAAACCGCACCTAAATTAAGCTACGTTGTCGGAGTGGCTGAATGGGGCTGGTATATTGGCTCTGGAATATATATTGATGAGATTGAAGCATCAGTTGAAAAGAGAAAAAAAGAGGTTGAAAATAAGATTATTAGCCAACTTATTCGGATATTTATGGTTTTGGCTCTGCTTGTATTTTTTATCTACCTTGTTGCATTTTATATCTCACGCAAGGCAAGACAAAACATAGATGCCTTTACAGGCTTTTTTGAGCATGCTGATGTTGAACTTGTTGAGATAGATGCTGACCAAATGGACTTTTATGAATTGGAGCGACTTGCCCACTCAGTCAATAAGATGCTAAAGGCTCGTAAAATTGCAGAAGAGGAGCGAGAAAAGTTACAGGGGCAGCTAATTCAGGCTCAAAAGATGGATTCAATTGGACGGCTTGCAGGAGGTGTAGCACACGATTTTAACAACATGCTCTCAGTTATCATTGGGTACTCAGAGATTGCAACACTTCAAATAGATGCGGATCACCCACTTTATAAGCCACTCACGCAGATACACAATGCTGCTGAACGCTCTGCAAATCTTACACGCCAACTCCTTGCATTTGCCAGAAAGCAAAATATTACCCCAAAGATTCTTGATCTAAATAGAACCGTAGAGGGTATGTTAAAGATGTTAAGGCGTATTATTGGAGAGGATATTGAGCTTATTTGGCTGCCTGATGATAACCTTTGGCAGGTTAAGATCGACCCATCTCAGATAGATCAGATAATGGCTAACCTTTGCGTCAATGCCCGCGATGCCATATCATCAGGCGGCAAGATAATCATAGAGACAAGCAACACCGTGTTTGATGAAAAATATTGCTCTTTGCACCCCTATTTTGTTGAGGGAGAGTATGCCTCTATTGTTGTAAGTGATGATGGGTGTGGTATGGATAAAGAGATAATTGTAAACATCTTTGAGCCTTTTTTCACAACAAAAGAGTTTGGAGAGGGTACAGGGCTTGGACTTGCAACTGTTTATGGAATTGTAAAGCAAAATAGTGGGTTTATAAATGTATATAGCGAGCCAAATAGAGGCTCAAGTTTTACAATATATCTGCCTCGCCATGCTACACAATCTGACGAGGTTGCTAAATCTGAGGCTATTCAGATAAATAGCAGTAGTAAAGGTGAGACTATTTTAGTGGTTGATGATGAGTCAACTATTTTAGATATTGCCAAAGAGATATTGGAGAGCTATGGCTACAAGGTATTGACTGCTGTTGCACCAATGGAGGCAATACAAATATCTAAAGAGTATGATGGTGAGATTCATCTTCTTATAAGTGATGTTATTATGCCTCAAATGAATGGTCGTGAGCTTGCAGATAGGGTTCTGGTTAGTCGCCCATCAATAAAATTGCTATTCATGTCAGGATACACAGCAAGCGTAATAGCACACAGAGGGGTTCTTGATGATGGAGTTCAATTTATTCAAAAACCCTTTTCCATGAACGCTCTAACCATAAAGGTAAGAGAGGTTCTGGATCAATCTCTATCTAAAGATAATCAAGGCTCTTTTGTAGATATTTATAGAGTAAAATCAACTATTAGAAGCATTGGAAATCCAATTTTTATAGGTTTAACTGGATCAATTGCAACTGGTAAAAGCACTGTTGCAGATATGTTGAAAGATTATGCCCAATCTCAAGATATTTATAGTAAAGAGCCAATTATAAAGAGATTTGTAAAGATTATTGATTTTGACATTTTAGCAAGAGAGGTGGTTGAGCCTAAAACCAAAGCACTTGAGGATATTGTCAACCTTTTTGGCTCTAATATTGTTGATAAAGATGGCTATCTTGATAGAAAAGCCCTCTCAAAAATTATCTTTGAAGATGAAAAAAAGAGACAAGAGCTTGAGAAGATAACTCACCCTGCAATTTTTGATCTCTTTTGCCAAAAGGTGCAAAGGATTATTGGGGAAAATTTAAATCCAATTATTATTGCTGTTATCCCACTTTTGCTTGAGCTAAATCTTCAGAGCCTATTTGACAAAATTATTGTTGTCTATACCTCTTCTGAAATTCAACTTCAAAGGCTTATGAAAAGAGAGAATATTGATAAAAAAAGGGCTACTGCAATGCTAAAATCTCAAATGGATATTGAATCAAAAAGGGTTTATGCTGACTTTTTGATTGATAACTCAGGTGATAGTCAAAACACACAAAAGCAGGTTCACGATATTTGGAGAAAAATAACCATTTAAATAAAATAGTTAGGGTTGATGATGAAGAGATTAAAATCTGTAATAATTCCTCTGTTTATTCCAATATCTGTTTTTATATTTTGGACACACTCCTCTTTTCTTGAGCTTGCTGATTTTGCGTGGAGAGATGTGCTCTACACGATTCGAGCATCAATAGTAGAGTCTTTTGAGGGGGGCAAACCAGAGGTTGATGATGTTGTTATTGTTGCTATTGATGCCCCATCTTTTCAGCAATTAAATTTACGCTGGCCCTGGCCCCGAACCCTTCATGCACAACTGGTAGATATTTTAAGCAGTGCTGGTGCTTCAGCAATTGCATTTGATATTTTGTTTCCTGAAAAATCTAAAGATGAGTCTGAAGATTCTATTTTTGCTGAATCAATAAAAAAAGCTGGAAATGTTGTGCTTGCTGCAAATTTAACCATAACAGGTAGGCAAGGTTATGAGACCTATTTTACGGAAGAACCAGTTAAAATCCTTGCATCTGCTGCAGCCAATATTGGTATGGTCAACTTTTATCCTGATGGAGATGGCAGTATCCGTATGGCATCAAACTATGTTGATACTCGCCCCTCAATTGCACTTGCAGCAGCAGCAACAGCCTTAAATCAAGAGACTACTGATGCCGAAGATTATCTATTTTTTATAGATTATGCAGGCAAAGCTGGAACTGTGCCTGCTTTTTCATATTATCAGGTTTTAAACAAAATGGTTGCACCAGAGGTTTTTAAAGATAAGGTTGTATTTATTGGATTTATTGCAGACTCTGCTGTTGAGGTTGAGAGCGGTGCTGATGCCTATCCATACCCTTTTATGCGTTTTACAAAAAAGATGATGTTTGGCGTTGAAATTCAGGCAAATGTGGTAAGAACTCTATTTAGTGGCTATCCAATACAAGAGTTTCCATTTCCAGAGTTAACATGGGCTATTTTTTATATTTGTGCAATTTTTTTAACCATTTTTAGAAGAAATCCCGTCTCATTTCATATCATAGCAATAGTTATAATGGTTTTAATCCCGTTAGTAGCTATAGCCCTTTTTACTTATCAGGGGGTTGTAGTTGATGTTATGCCGGGTCTTGCTGCGATATTTTTAAATGGAACTTTTATGGGGCTAAAGGAGTTTACCCAAAACTACAAAGAGAAATCTGTTCTTAAAAAGGCGTTTGATAGTTATGTCTCACCTGATGTTGTGGCAAGTGTTATTGCAAACCATGAGAGCCTTAAACTTGGCGGAGAGCGAAAACGGCTCTCTGTTCTGTTTTCTGACATAAGAGGATTTACAACTCTATCTGAAAAATTGACTCCTGAAGAGTTGGTAAGCCTTTTAAATGACTACTTTACACGTATGACAGATACAATATTTAAACATAAAGGGACGCTCGATAAATATATTGGTGATGCAATCATGGTGATTTTTGGAGCACCTGTATGGAGCGATAACCATGCAGAGAATAGCTGCTATACAGCTCTTGAGATGAAAGAGCGATTAGAAGAGATGAACATAGAAAAGACAGCAGAAAATAGAGACCTAAATAGATCGCCTCTATCTCTTGCTATTGGCATTGGAATCAACACAGGTGAGATGATTGTTGGCAATATGGGCTCTCTTAGAAGATTTGACTATACAGTAATGGGTGATGAGGTAAATCTTGCATCAAGGCTTGAGGGTGTAACTAAATCTTATGGTGTGCAGATTATCATCAGTGAAGAGACTAAAAATGATCTAAATCTAAATAATTTTCTCTGCAGAGAGCTTGATCTTATACGGGTAAAGGGCAAATACAAGGCAATAAAAATATATGAGCTGGTCTCAACTCGCCCAGCCTTAAATAGTCAGGAGGCGTGTGTTGAGCTATTTGTTCAAGGAGTTGAAACGTACAGAGAGGCATATAAAGACAACAGTTGGGATAAAGCCATAGCCCTATTTAGAAAAGCATTGGAATATAACCCAAGTGATGCTCCATCAAAACTATTTATTGAAAGGTGTGAGATGTTTAAGAAAAATCCTCCAGTTGCACAGGGTGAAGAGTGGGACGGAGTTTGGGTTATGACGAGTAAATAGAAAGTAGTCAACACTTATGAAAAAAAGCTCAACTCTGGTTTTTATACCCCCCAATTGAGATAACAACAAGACCGCAAAAGATTAAAATAGAGCCAACAGCAAGGGTAAAGGTAAACTTTTCACCAAGCAGAAGGACACCAAGCAGACAGCCAGTCAAAGGCTCTGCAAGCATAATTATTGATGTGTGGGAGACAGGCACAGTTGAAAGACCAGTTGCAAGAAGAAGATATGGGGCTGCAGTTGCTATAAGACCTAAATATATCACTACAAAAAGCCCCTCTGGTGTCATAACCTTAGTTAAATCTTCAGTCATAATTTTTGGAGTTACAAGCAGTGCACCAACACAAAGAATTATGGCAATTCCAATAGCTGGTGAGCGATCAGAGGCGATCACCTTTTTGCTGCCAACAAGAGAGACAGCATATCCAAATCCTGCTCCAGCAGCCAAAAAAATACCAACAATATCAATCTTAATTGACCCTCCCCCGCCAGCAGTGCCAAGAATTACACAGCCTGAAATGGCAAGTAGCGATGCTATTGCCCAGCTTAAAGTCAGACGCTCTTTATTAAATATGGCACCTAAAAGACCAGCAAACACAGGTGCAATGCAGATAGCAACTATTGTGCCAAGTGCAACACCAGTTCTTGCAACAGCATCAAAAAAGCAGAGTTGAAACATCACAACACCGCAAGCTGCAATAATAGTTGGAACCAATGGGGGTCTAAATTTTAATGGATTAGTTTTGCTAAAGATTGATGTAAAAAAAAGAAGGGCTGGTCCCCCAATAATAAGCCTTAAACAGCCAATTGTTGCTGATGATATGCCCTCTGGTGCTAATGCCTGAGTTGTGCCTGTTGTGCCAAAAAGTATTGCTGAAAATACAATAAAAATTATTCCTCTAAAGGGAATTATATTTTTAGTGTTATTAAAATTATCAGAAAATGTAGGGTTATCTATATTATTCATTCTTATCCATTATGCTCTTGTTATTAAAATCCATCTCGTTGATTTAAAAAATTAAGGCATCTTTTTTAGCATATTAATCAAAAGAAATCTATCAAAAGAGCTTTGCTAAAATAAATGGAATAGCAGTCTCAAGCCTTAAAATTCTATCACCAAGATTTACTGTGGTAAAGCCAGCAGCTTCTAAACTCCTAATTTCAATATCAATAAATCCACCCTCTGGACCCATTGCAAGTATGGCACTTTGCTCTATATTTTGCGGGCACGCAATAACACCTTTAGGGTGGGCTGTTATTGCAAGGGGATTTTTTTTAAATTTAGTTTGATAGCGGCTGATCATTTGTAAAATATCATCATCTATAAATTGTTTAAAAAACCTCTTTAAATATAGATTAGGAAGTATTGTATCTTTAGCCTGCTCAAGACCAAGTATTAACTCTTGTTGTAAGTTATTTGGCTCAAGAATTGGCGATGACCAAAAAGATTTTTCAACTCTCCATGAGTTTATAAAATAAATCTCTTTAACTCCAAGAGATGATACTGATTGCAAAATTCGCCTCAACATCTTTGGTCTTGGCAGAGCAACCACTAATGTAATAGGAAGGGGAGCAGGCGGCTCAATAAAAAACTTAACTCTTAATTCAACCTTTATGTTAAAGCTATTAATTTCAATAACTTCTCCCTCTCCAATCTTGCTATTTAAAAGCCCAACACTCAATCTATCGCCAATTTTAGCTCTGTGAACTTTTAAAATATGTTCAGCTCTTCTTCCGCTAAGGGCAACTCTATCTGATGATATAAAGTCATCTTCAAATAAAAGTATTAAATTCATAACTCTTTACAATAGCCTCTTTTTCTTAGCATGATAGATGATTATAGCTGTGTAAATTATCTGCAAAATCAGATATGGAGCAAATATTAGTAACCGTTTTAGCCCATCAACCTCTATCATAAATAAAGCTCCAAAACCTTGCAAAATAGCCATCGTGCAGTAAAAGATAGTAACTGTTGCATGTTTGTAACCTAAACGGTTAAATAGCTGATAGATATGGGAACGGTGGGGCTGAAAAACATTTTCGCCATTGAAGAGCCTTCGGATAAAGGTGAAAAGGGTATCATAGATAAAGTGGAAAAATAGCAGTGGTATAACTAAAAGTGAGGTGTGAGCTTTATCATAAAGCGATGCTATTATTGCAAGTGTAGCAAAGGAAAATCCTAAAAAGGTGCTGCCAGTATCTCCCATAAAAATTTTAGCATCTGGAAAATTAAAGATCAAAAAACCCAATATACCAGCAGCAAGCGTGTAGGAGACCATGTAGGTAAAGTTACTGCCTTGATTAAGTGCAATTATACAAAAAAATATAGACCCAATAAATCCATTTGCTCCAGCCATGCCATTTAAGCCGTCCATAAAGTTGTAGGCATTAGTCATGCCAAGTATCCAACCCAATGTTATCAAATAGCTTAGAGCACCAATGGATTTATAATCCAACCATAGAAAATTATATGGAAAATTTATCTTATCAATTATAATGCCAAAGAGCATAACAACGCAAATCGCAATAATCTGTGTTGCCAATTTGATATAAAATGGCTTACACTTAAAATCATCGTAAAATGACATTGCAGCTATCAAAAGGCTTGAAAATGTAAATCCAATAAAATATCTTTCTGTAATCATGGTTGCATTGGCAAAAAAGTAGAGGATCGTCATGCTAAGAAAAAATGTAAACACAATGGCAATACCGCCAACTGTAGGGGTAGGCTTTGAGTGTGAAGATCGCCCATTTGGAATATCAAGAACTCTTTTATGATTTATCAATATCAATGTTATGGCAGCAGAGATAAAAAAGAGCGTTAAAGCAAGCGTTAAATGTGCTTTTAAAGTAAAAATTGCCATTTAGATTTTTTTTTAAATTTAGATTGCGTTAATAGAAAAAATAGTTTTACCCCCAAAAAGCCAAAATGGTTAATTTTATTATCTTAAAGAGCTTAAGTAGTCAAGGATAGAGCAAGCTCTTTAAAATCAACAGTCAACTTTTAATTTAAGATGGATAAATTAAAATAATGATAAATAGAACAAACAGATACTTTAACTCACCACCACATGGCATAAATGGCGAACTTGTTGATCTGATTGCAACCTCTGAGCGTTGCGATTTTCTTAAAAAAATATCATCAACAATGCCAGATGTTAGCCTAAATTCTCGTCAGATGTGCGATTTTGAGCTTCTTTCAACTGGGGGCTACTCTCCTCTTAAAGGTTTTATGAATCAAGCTGACTACAACTCTGTGTTGGAAAATATGAGGCTTTCAACTGGAGAAATTTGGCCCGTGCCTATCTGCCTTGATGTCTCTGAAAAAATAGCCAATGGTTTAAATGGGTCAAAAAATAGGCAAGTTATATTAAGGGATCAAGAGGGTTTTCTGTTAGGGGTTATGGATGTAAACGATATTTGGCAGATTGATATAGATAAAGAGGCTATGACACTTTATGGCACTAAAGATTTAGAGCACCCTGGAGTTCACTATCTCTATAACCGTTCTGGTAAATTTTACATAGGCGGCACAATTGAAGCAATGAATCTGCCCATACACCCTGATTTTAGGCAGCTTAGAAGATCGCCGTCAGAGGTTAGAGCACTATTTACAAAACTTGGTTGGAAAAAGGTTGTAGGCTTTTTAACCCGTCAGCCCATTCATAGACCCCAGTTTGAGATGACTATAAGGGCAATGAGACAGGCTGAGGCGAATCTTCTTCTGTTGCCAGTTGCTGGTGAAACTAAGCCAGGAGATTTTGATCACTTTATCCGCATGAAGTGCTATAAAAAGGTTGAATCTCATTACCCTCCAGACTCTTTTATGCTAAATCTTCTTCCATTATCAATGAGAATGGCAGGTCCTAAAGATGCTCTTTTACATATAATTATAGGTAAAAATTTTGGCTGCACACATTTTATAATAGGGCATGATCATGCAAGTCCTGGGATAGATAGCAATGGGCTTCCATTTTATGAGTCAGAAAAGGCTTCAGATTTTGCATCTAAATTTGCCCCTAAGATTGGAGTTAGTGTAGTTGCATTTAAAAAAATGGTCTATCTTCCCTATGAAGATGAGTATAGGTTTGAAGATGAGCTGCTTGATGACAACGACAATAAAAAAAAGATTTTTTTATCAGGCAGTGATATAAGAGACAAAATACGTGCAGGAAAAGCCGTTCCAGAGTGGGCAACATTTCCAGAGGTTGTTGAAGAGCTAAAAATGGCATATCCGCCCCCCTCAGCTCAAGGTTTTACGATCTTTTTAACTGGTCTATCTGGGGCTGGAAAATCGACCATAGCAAACATACTTTATGCAAAATTTATGGAGATTGGCACAAGACCTGTAACCCTTCTTGATGGCGATATTGTAAGAAAAAATCTCTCAAGCGAGCTTAATTTCTCTAAAGAGCACAGAGATATAAATGTAAGAAGAATCGGCTTTGTTGCATCAGAGATAACAAAAAATAGAGGAATAGCAATATGTGCCCCAATCGCACCATACCAAAACACAAGAAGAGAGATAAGAAGGGAAATTGAGACAAATGGAGGTTTTTTTGAGATTTACGTTGCAACCCCAATTGATGAGTGCGAAAAACGTGATAGAAAAGGTATGTATGCAAAAGCAAGAGCAGGCTTAATAAAAGGTTTTACTGGTGTTGATGACCCTTACGAGATACCGCAAAGGTGTGAGATAACTATAGATACAACCCACACAACGCCAGATGAGGCTGTCCATGAGATAATGCTATATATTGGTCAGAAAGGTTTTATATGAAGAGCAAAATAGAGATAAAAGGGGAAAAAGAGGATTTTTCAGCATATATTTTATTTACAATTGCTGTTTTAAGCTGGGCGTTAAATACAGTTCTTGCAAAGGGCATGATCAATGAGATAAAGCCAATATCTCTATCGTTTTTTAGATGGTTTACTGCCTTGTGCTTTATTCTTCCATTTGGTTTAAGGCGAGTTATTGAGCAAAAAGAGATAATCAAGGCAAATTGGCTTAAAATTGTGATTTTATCTATTTTTAGCATCTCTCTTTACAACTCGCTTCTATACTACTCTGCACAGTTTACCACAGCCACTAATATCTCATTTGTTATTGCATCTACACCAGCCATAACATTTATATTGTCATGGATTTTTCTTCGTCAACAAGAGAGCATCTTAAAGGTTATAGGTATGCTTATATCGCTTATTGGTATGCTCTTTATTGTGTTTAAGGGGAGTTTGTCTAATTTATTCTCTTTGGTTGTAAATATTGGTGATCTTATTGTTTTTATAGCTGTGGTTAGCTGGTCTATCTACTCTGTTCTTTTTAAATATATTAAACTTAACATCGATCCAGTCGCATTTTTAACAATAACCATAATTGCAGGGCTTCCATTTATACTTCCATTTTATATTTGGGAGGTTTCTGTTTATGGCTTATTTGCGATAAACACTACAAATATATCAATAATTCTCTTTCTTGGACTATTTCCTTCAATTATCTCGTATCTATGCTGGAATGAGGGGGTTAAACGGGTGGGACCCAATATGGCTTCGATATTTTTGTATCTAATTCCCGTGTTTGCCTCTGTTATTGCATTTATATATCTTGGCGAGAGGCTTTATTTTTACCACATTGCAGGAGGAGTGTTGATTGCAGCAGGGTTAATACTCTATTGTCGGCGAGATTAAAAAGCATAAAAAAAGGGCGTAGCACGCTACGCCCCTACACACTGATACAGATATAAAATAGTATCGAGTAAAAACTGCTACTCTCCTAAATAAGCCTTTCTAATTTCAGGGTTATGCAAAAGAGATGATGCCTTATCTTCAAGCGTAATCTCGCCTGTCTCAAGGACATATCCTCTTGTTGCAGCTTGTAGTGCAAGATTTGCATTCTGCTCAACAAGCAAAATTGTAGTGCCCTGATTTTTGTTAATATCTGATATAATTTCAAAAATTTGGTGAATTATAAGCGGAGCAAGACCTAAAGATGGTTCATCTAAGAGCAATACTTTTGGCTTTGTCATCAGTGCCCTGCCAATAGCAAGCATCTGCTGCTCTCCGCCTGAAAGAGTACCCCCCTTCTGACGATTTCGCTCCCCAAGAACAGGAAAAAGAGAATAGACATGGTCAATATCTTTTTTGATCTCTGGTTTATCGTCTCGATAAAATGCCCCTAAAATAAGATTTTCCTCTACAGTGAGTCTTGGAAATATCCTTCTTCCCTCAGGAACCTGACACAAACCTAATGGAGGTAATTTTTCAGGAGCAATTCGTTTTGTAGATTTGCCGTTATAGATAATATCGCCCTTCTCAAGTGGGACAATACCACATATAGTCATAAGGGTTGTTGATTTTCCTGCACCATTAGCACCAATTATTGCAACAATCTCACCCGGATAGACCTTTAAAGAGACATCTCTAAGAGCTTTGATGCTTCCGTAGCCTGAATAGACACCTTTTAATTCAAGAATAGGCTCAGTTGGATTATTTGATGTTGTGTTATCTGACATGCTTAAAAAATTTAACCTCTCTCTTCAGGCTGCTTTGTCTCCATCATTTTTTTTCGCTTAGCAGCGATAAGACCAGATGGTCTAAACAGCATCATTATAACCATAGTTGATCCAAAGACAAGCATTCGATACGATTCAAGTCCACGGAAAACTTCAGGCAGTGCAATTAAAGCAATAACTCCAAGTATAATTCCAGGAATTGAGTTCATACCACCTAAAACCACCATACAAAGTAGCATAACAGACTCAAGAAATGTAAAACTCTCAGGGCTTACAAATCTCATTCTTGCTGCAAAAAGGGCACCCGCAAAACCTGCAAATATTGCACCCATTGCGTATGCAAGGAGCTTATAGTAAAAGGTGTTGACACCCATAAGTTCAGCAGCAGTTTCGTCCTCTCTTATAGATTCCCATGCCCTTCCTATTCTTGAGGACCCAAGTCGTGTAACAGCAATAATGGTTAATATGGCAAGCCCTAATGCAAAATAGTAGAATAGCTCCAGCTTAGTAACCCAAAACATCTCAAAGGTAAAACCATTCTCCATGACAGGACGCAAAATGCCAATAGACTTAACACCAAGAATACCGTTAGGACCGTTAGTCAAAGACATCCAGTTGTTAAGGATAATACGGACGATTTCGCCAAACCCTAAGGTTACAATAGCAAGGTAATCTCCACGCATCTTTAAGGTTGGATAGCCAACAATACAGCCAGCTATACAGGCAGATAGCCCAGCAAATGGAAAGCAGACCCAAAAGCCCATTCCATATTTTACATTTAAAATTGCATAGGTGTATGCCCCAACACCATAAAATGCGATGTGTCCAAGATCAAGCATACCAGCAAGACCTACAACCACATAGAGTCCAAGTCCAAGTGAGACATAAAGAAGCACGTTAATAGCAACATCAGTTGCATAACGTCCAGTTGCAATTGGATAGATGACAGCACCAAATAAAAGGGCAGATTTCCATATCCACGATGGCATTGATTGAAGACTATTATTTAGCTTTTGGCTTGTGTTTGCAATAGGCTCTGTCAATAGCTTAAAGTTGTCACTTTTATTTATTATATAAAAAATAAAACAGATAAAAGTGCCTGCTAAAATATATGACCATACAGTGAAAGTCTGCCTAAATGAGAGTGTTCCATCAGGGTGAATACCCAAAAGGGGCCACAAAATACCCAGCAACCACAACATTGTGATTGCATACTGTTTCCAGATTTTTTTAAACTCTTGTATCATCGATATTCTCGCCCATAATTCCTGTTGGTTTAAAATACAGAACTCCGATCAATATAATAAATGCAAATACATCTTTATATTCTCCTGAGATATATCCTGCACCAAATATCTCAACCATACCAATAATCAATCCGCCAAGCATGGCACCAGTAATGTTCCCAATACCGCCAAGAACTGCGGCTGAAAATGCCTTGATACCAGGAAGAAATCCCATATCATAACGAACAGAACCATAATATAACCCGACCATTATGCCTGCTGCTGCTGCAAGCCCTGCACCGATTGCAAACGTAAGAGAGATAATCCTGTTGCTTCCGATAGCAACAAGTGCTGACATGGTTTTATCCTGAGCAGTTGCACGCATTGCCATTCCAATTTTTGTTTTAAATACAAGAAGGTTTAAAGCGACAAGTAATACAGCTGTAAGGCAGACTATAAGAATCTGAAGATAACTAATGGTTATAATGCCGACATTGAAGCCGTTTTGAAATAACTCGCTTGGATAGGCTTTATCATAAACACCTTGGGTAAGCATCAAACCATTGGAAAGAAAGATAGATACACCTAAAGCCGAGAGAAGTGCCGCGAGACGAGACTCTTTTCTCAGTGGTTTATATGCTATTTTTTCTACACCAATAGCAAGATAGGCACAATACATCATGGCGAGAGCAAATGATGCAGTAAGACAGAAGATAGGGTGTGTTTCCATATATCCAAGACCTGTAAAAAAACTCAGGCATATAACACCGACATACCCTCCAGTTGCAAAAAATTCACCATGAGCAAAATTGATCAACTGTATAACACCATATACCATGGTATATCCTAATGCAATAAGCGCATAAATGCCGCCAAGTGTAATACCGTTAATAAGCTGCTGAATAAAAGAATCCATTTTATTTTTTCACATTTTTTAATGAGATTTGGCGGGAAAACCCCGCCCTAATTTCTTAGATTAATTATATAGGGCAGGGTCGCTTAAATTTGAATTTTATAACTTCTCTTTATAAGATTTACTTTTTAATTAAGCCAGTTGCGGGATCCCAATATGGGACAAATTCACCCTTTTCAACCTTAAATGCAATATAAGATGAACCAGAATCACCATTTTCTTTGAATTTTACATGCTTAGAAGCTCCCTTAAAATCCAACTTCATAAGCTCTGCTTTTATTTTGTCAGCGTCAGTTGAGCCAGCAGCCTTAATAGCTTTTAAGAGTGCAATTGTAGAGTCATAAGCATAGGTAGCATAAGCGGCTATTTTTCCATATTTAGGAACATATTTTGCCTCAAAAGCCTTATACTCAGGAGTTGTAGGATCGGTAAAGCCATAAGTTAAATAGACACCCTCAGAAGTATCTTTTGCTACTTCCATATACTTTGGCTGGAACACCGCATCTTGAGTAACAATTTGAGAGGTGATTCCCATTCTCTTTGCTTGAATAGTCATAAGTGCGGCTGGAGAGTATCCTTGAAGAGACATATACAAAATATCTGGATTTGCAGCTTTTACCTTTGTAAGAACTGCTGAGAAATCTTTGTCGCCCTGATTTACATGGTCATGGTTGACAACATTAAGCCCAATCGCTTTTGCATTTTTTGAAACACCATCTGCAAGACCTTGAGAGTAGGTAGTTTTATCATCAATGATAAATATTGTCTTGGCATTTAAAGACTCTTTAATAAATCTTGCAGCAGCAGGGGCTTGATCATCATCTCTTCCACACATTCTAAACATATATGGAAGCCCTCTATCTGTAACCTGCTCATTTGTAGATGCAGGTGTAATCATCACAATTTTTGCCTCATTAAGTGTCTCTGAAGCTGGAATTGTAGAGGATGAGCAGTAAGCACCAATAACACCTACAACTTCAAGGTTGATAAGTTTATTAGCAGCAGCTACAGCCTGTCTTGGATCGCATACGGTATCTTGAGGGAATAACTCAATCTTATCATAACCAGGAATTGGACCCTCTTGCTGCTCAAAAACCTCAATAGCAGTAAGAACACCATTTTTAATATCTGTTCCGTCAGAGGCGTAAGGTCCTGTCAGAGGACTCATTGAGCCAATTTTTAATGTTTTAGCTGATGCTGTTGAGATAATAAATGGGATAACAAGCAGACTCATCACAACAATTGAAAGACTTTTTTTGCTCATTTTTTTCTCCTTTAAAAAGTTAGTAGTTTGATAAAACAGTAATAATTTTCATAAAAATTATTGGTTAGCAGGTTGACCAAGATAAGCCTCAATCACTTGAGGATTTTTTTGAATCTCCTGCGGAGTCCCTTCAGCAATTTTGATACCGTGATCAACACAGACAATACGACTACAGACACCCATAACAACCTTCATATCGTGCTCAACTAAAAGAACATCAATTCCGCTTTTGGATATTTTTTCAATATCTTTCATAAGCTCAGCACTCTCAGAAGGGTTCATTCCTGCTGCTGGTTCATCAAGCAGAAGGACTTTTGGCTCAGATGCAAGTGCCCTTGCTATCTCAAGCCGTCTTTGATAACCATAGGGAAGATTTGAAGCAACTGTATCAGCAAACTTGACAACCCCCATAAACTCAAGTGCATCAAGAGCTTTTTGCTTGATAAAAGTCTCCTCCTCAATCTGTGCTTTTGTTCGCAATATAGAGCCTACAACCCCGATATTTGACCTGCAATGGCGTGCAACCATTGTGTTTTCAAGTGCTGTCATCTTGGAAAATAGGCGAATATTTTGAAAAGTTCTGGCAACCCCTTTGGCAAAAATTTCGTGAGGCTTTCTTCCAAGTATGCTCTCACCTTCAAACAGAACATCGCCTTCTGTGGCTTTGTAAACTCCAGTAAGTACATTAAAAATAGTGGTTTTTCCTGCACCATTAGGTCCAATAAGACCTAAAACCTCACCAGTGTTGATAGAAAAACTTAGCTCAGAGAGGGCATATAAGCCACCAAATCTTACCGTGATGTTTTTTAATTCTAAATGTGCCATTTTTTAAGACCATTATGTAAAGGTTAGAACTTACAGCATTAAAAATGCTTCTGTAAGATTAAAAAAATCAATAGATTACCTCAAAAGATAGAGAGATGAATCTACGTTATAGCCTTTTAAAGAACCTGTCAACAGAAAATTAACCCTATTAAATCTCTAAAAATGTATATTAAAATATCAATCTAATGGTTAAACCATTACTATTATGGTCAAACTATTTTGTCAAGCATCAAAATTAGAATTGCTTGAAAACTTGACTGATTATAATCTTAAATTGTAGAGTATATTAAAAATTCATGTTTTTATAATTTTATTGAACAGAAAATGAACACAAAAGGTGTGAGGTTACAGATTATGATAGTTATTGTTGATTATGGGGCGGGTAACCTTACCAGCGTAGAGCGAGCCGTCTCATACATAGGATTTAAATCTGTAATTACAGATGATCCTAAGAAAATTGTTGCTGCTGATAAGATCATCTTTCCGGGCGTGGGTGCTGCTGGTGCTGCAATGGAGACTATGCAGAAAAAAGGGATTGATATTGCTCTAAAACAGAGCTTTAACTCCAAAACTCCAATGCTTGGAATATGTATTGGCTGCCAAATTATAATGGATAGGAGCGATGAGAATAACGCACAATGTTTAGGGCTAATTTCAGGAGAGACACGAGCTTTTTCAAATCAGATGGCTGCAACCTTTAGTGATAATTATCTTAAAGTGCCTCACATGGGTTGGAATGGGCTTAAAATAGTTCAAGAGCACCCGCTTTTTAAAGGGATAGAGCCAAAAGATGAGTTTTACTTTGTCCACAGCTACTTTCCAGTGCCGATAAATCAGGAAAACATCTATGGAACAACGGAGTATGGAATCACCTTTGCATCTACAATTGGAAAAAATAACCTATTTGCAACCCAGTTTCACCTTGAAAAGAGCGGAGAGCCAGGCTTAATAATCTTAAAAAATTTCTGCCTCTGGAGTCCCCTTAAATAGTTGACAAGATTGGTTATTTTAGAAAAATATATACAAAACAGTAGTTTTTTTCATGGAGATAAATAGATGCTGAGTAAAAGAGTTATCCCATGCCTTGATGTTCGTGAGGGCAGAACAACAAAAGGTATTAAGTTTGAAAATAATGTTGATATTGGCGATCCTGTTGAGATGGCACGTTTCTACTACGAGGCTGGTGCTGACGAGTTGGTCTTTTATGATATAACCGCATCACACGAGAGGCGAAATATTATGATTGAGGTGGTTCGTAGAGTTGCCAAGACCATTTTTATTCCATTTTCTGTTGGTGGAGGCATTAGAACTCTTGAAGATATGAGGGCAGTCCTTTTGGCAGGGGCAGAAAAGGTGAGCGTAAACTCTGCTGCTGTAAAAAATCCTGAAATTATATCACAAGGTGCTAAAGCATTTGGGAATCAGTGTGTTGTACTTGGAATGGACGTAAAACATGTTGGCGAAAAAAAAGGGATACCCTCAGGTTATGAGATTGTTATTAATGGTGGCAGAACATACATGGGTCTTGATGCTTTAGAGTGGGCACAAAAGGGGCAATCTCTTGGAGCTGGTGAGATATGCCTAAACTCAATTGATGCAGATGGCACAAAAGATGGGTATGAGATGAATCTCACACGCCTCATCTCTGATAATGTCTCTATTCCAGTTATTGCTTCAGGCGGAGCAGGAAGACCTGAACACCTTGCAGATGTGCTAACAGATGGACATGCAGACGCTGCACTTATCGCATCTATGGTTCATTATGGAACACACACCATTGCTGACATTAAAAGCCATCTTGAGAGTCGCGGAATAAAAATCAGAAAAACGAGATCAACAAAATAGCAAATAAATTCGGGCTATTATTAACAATTTGCCTATCTCAATATTTATTATCTTTTTTACACAAATTTACGCAAAACTCTCAACATAGTCGCCTCTTTGAAATTTTATATACTCAGAATGTGCTGCAATGGCACATTCACGAACAATATCCATAAGCTCCTGATCAGTGTTGCCAAACTCTTGTGCCTCTTGCAGTAGATCAGCAGCATCAGTGTTGATCTCTTGAAGCAGACTATCCATCTCTTTTAAAGAGATTTTTGGGTCTTCTAAACGGCTTGAGTAGAGGCTAAGTTTCTCAAGAAGCTCATCTGTTTTATTCTCAATCTCTGCCATTGGGCTATTTAGGGTAATATTTTGGATTGAAGAGACCTCTGATAACCTATTTATATCATCAATACCCCTTGAATGCCCCACCTCTGATAATCCTTTAGAAGTTAAGATTTGCATATCTTCTCTTTGTGGGCTATTTTGCACAGCCTTTCCAAGTAGTTGCTTAAATAACTCTGCATTTTCAGTGTTATCAGTCTGATTTGTGCTAACGCTCTGGCTCTTATTTATTGGTGTATAACCGCTTATTGAATCTACCATTGTGCTCACCTTTTAGTATATTTTATAGTTATTTTATCTATTGCTCTTATCGTGAGCTTTACCATTTTTATCGATCTTAAAGTCAAGTTTAAAGTCAAAATAGATAGAAGCAATAATCGCTCCACCATCTTTCTAATAAATAAAAAAAATAGATAACATATTGTTTATACTATATTTTTTTAAATAGAAATCATAAAAAATACTGATTTTTAAAAATTATGTAGGATTTTATTTAAGCGATTTTTTAATTATCAGGTAGGAAATTTTTAATCAAAGGGAATTTTTTTCTTAGGTGGTTAAAAAAGGGGCGGGAAATTTTGATCTGAATCTTCTGACCGTTTTTTGTAACGGTCAGAAAAGAGTATGACGAGGCTAATGTCAGACTTAAAAATTAAGATCAGATAGAAAATGCATTCATAAATCTTTCAGCTATCTTGTCAGGCTCAACTGCATAAGTTCCATTTGCAATTGACTCTTTTAAAGCATTAATCCTATCTGCTCTGCTGCTATCTTGTGCGTGAGGCATCTCCATAGCAGAAGAGATTTTTTGCATCTGCAGAGTTGTATTAGAAAAAGTTACACTGTCACTCTTTGAACTTTTTAAAATGCTATCAGCAGGAGTCAGTTTATTGGCTCTGCTGCTCTCAGATTGCGAGTATGCCTTTGTAATAAATATAGCGTTGGGGTTCTGAACTCTCATATACTCACCTCTACTGTTTTAAAATCTTTATTGTTAGTCTGCTGCCTCTTTTGCCAACTCAGTCATTCGCTTTAATATAAAATTAGAGTCCTCTACAGAGAGTGTTTGGGTTATCTTTTGGTTGTTCTCATCAATAGAGCTAAAGATAAACTCTTCAGCTCTTCTTTTAACTAACTCCATATCACTACCCATCTCCTGTTCAAGCTGAAATTCTCTCTCTTTTTCTATCTTCTCCTTACTACCAACATTGGTAATCTTATCAACAATACCAGCAGCCACCTTTTCGATGATTGCGGCTTTTTTACCCTCTGCGGAGATTTTGAGCTTTTCAGAAGAGTATATACCAATTTCAGAGTTCTGTATTCTGTCTATAACACCACGACCTTTACTCAACTGCTTGCTATAAACTTTTAGAACATTCTGGATTTGATATGATGGAATTTGCATGGTCTCCTATTTTTCTCCTTCATTTATTCAAACAAATCGGCATGTAATAGTTAAAACTAAAATTTTTTTTCTAATAACAGGGCAAAATCGTTGCCTATTTTTTTGTTTTAACACTAATCGTCAAAGTTACCTTCACCACCTTTATCTGATTGTATTAACGCCCCTTTTCGGATAATCTCCTCTTTTGTCCAATCATCAGGATTCTCAACCCTTACAGATTTAGGACCAGGGTCAGGCGAGCCACACTTAATAATATCTTCAATTGCAATTGATGCTGTATCTCTGGCATTAAATAGATTAACAAGCATGTTAAAGATAAACTCCTCAACACCTTTTGACATACGATCTCGAATCTCTTTAGGTTGAGCAAGAAAGATATTCTCAAATGGAAGGTTCAACTTTTTAAAATCACCAGCTTTTAGTTTATGCTTTTGGGCAAAATCAAGCATCTTTTTCCATGTCTCTTCACTAACACCTCTATCTGGCTGTTTTATAAAATCTTTGTTGTGATCAAAAATTGCATTTCCATAATCATTTACCTCAACACCCCACGAGATCATCTGTAGAGCTGTAGCTACATTTGCCTTTGTAGTGCGGGTTTTTTGGGCAATCTCCATAAGTTTTGCTGAACTGTTACCAGATGTTCCGTGCTGTGCACCAGATATATTATATTTTGCCAAAGCCTTATGTACCTCTTGGGTTAGCTCCACATTTATACCTGTGCCGCTCTCTTCAATGCCATGAGTTGTTCCGTTGTTAAGAGCTATCCAATTTGGAAAGATGTTGTGGGCATTTAAACCTTGAATCAAAAAAAGAGCCTCCTCAACAGTTGAAAGCCCTGATTTGCCTTTAATCTCGCCAACCTCTGTCTCAAGTCCTGCCCAATCTGGCACAAATGGTTTTAGCTCTATGTTTGTAAGAAGATTTTGAGCATCAGGCAGATGTGAGGCATCAAGTGCAATTGATGTTATGCCAGCATCAAAAAGCGAAGTTATCTCAAGCTTTGCCTGCTCAATCTCATCAACATTTTTAATTCCAAAGTGATCAGCATGAATAGCCACAGGAATTGTAATATTCAGCTCATTGCAGAGCGAATCAACATGCCTTGCAATGTTCCACAAACTTACAGGGCAGTAGGCTGATGTTCCCCCCTCTGATCTGGCAATCTCAATAATAATAGCAGCATTGGCTCGCTGAGCAGCCATTAAAGCTCCTTTTATAATAAAGTAATTTCTGCCATTAGCAGCAATTGTCATTGCCTTGCCCTTTTTTATCATTGCCCTGTCAATATATTTTCCACTTACAATAAGTGCGTGAGAGTTTGGAAATAGGCTCTTTATATTTTCTGGTCTGCCTAATTCAAGAGCCTTTTTAAAATCATTGCTTGTGTTTGAAATTGTTAAATTTTGTGCCATATCATCGCCCCCCTTAGTAAACTATTTTTATATTTTTGAAAGTAGATTGTAATAAGAGTTATTTTGTCTTTTTTACATGGAAACAGTAAAAAATCAAGCAAGAGCATAAAATGAATTTATAATCATTATCATATTTTTTAATTTTACTAAAATAATCAGTTCTTATCTACTTGACACATTAAAAAATAATTTGATAATGTATGAATGATAATTCATTTCATAAATATTTTAAGATTAATCGGCATTAAGCAGTGTCTCATAAATTACAAAAGCGATGGTTAATTTGCAAAAAGAGAAGACAGATAAGTATTACGCCATATTAGAGAGTGCTGGAACCGTTTTTGCCAAATTTGGTTTCTATAAATCTACAATATCACAAATTTCTACTGAAGCTGGTGTTGCCGATGGGACTATTTATCTTTATTTTAAAAATAAAGATGATGTTTTATATCAGTTCCTTCAATTTAAAACTATCAATTTTTTTGATAGAATACGACATGCAATATCAGAGTGTGAAACTGCTGAGTTAAAGCTAAGAAATTTGGTCAGATGTCATCTTCAGGAGTTTCAAAATGATGTGAACATGGCGATCATATTTCAATCTGAGGTTCGATACAGAAGAGATATTGCCCTTCATGTTAAAGATGTATCTAAGATGTATTTGGAGCTACTCTCTGAGATTATCGAACAGGGGCAGATGGAGGGGACACTGCGTCATGATCTCTTTGTTGGTCTTGTAAAGCGGTTTGTTTTAGGAGGCGTTGAAGGGGTTATAAACACTTGGGTTGCTGCAGATGGTAAATATGATCTTGTTGGTATGGCTGACCCTTTAGTTGATCTATATTTAAATGGAATTAAAAGCAACACAATAGAATGAATCTCATATATAATGTAAATTATCTTTTTCCTTGACCTTTAAGATTTAGTCCATTAAAGCCTTGATTCTGTAATGAATTGATATTGTTATTGGCTGTTTAATCAGCTACTTTAACTTATTTAATCAAATTTTTAATTAACAACCAAATTTTATGGAGTAACATCATGTCACCATTGATTGGACCCGCAAATTTTACCTTTTTTGGTTTTTTCCCTGCTGCCATTTTATCAGTTTTGATACCTGTGGTTGGCGTTGCACTTTTCACCTACATTATGGCAAGACGAATCGCACCATTAGTTAGGGCTGCACCTGATAACCGTTTTGACAATATCCCTGCTCGTATTAAAAATCTCATCATGATCTGGCTTGCCCAGTGGCGTCAGCCAAGATACATTGTTGCTGGAGTTCTGCACATTGTTATCTTTGCAGGATTTCTAATACTTTCGATTCGCTCTACCTCGCTTGTTATTATTGGAATATCACACGATTTTGTTCTGCCGGGCTTTAATGGCATAATTGGCGATATTTACAATTTTTTAAAAGATTACGCTGCAACCGCTGTTCTTGTTGCCTGTGTTATTGCTAGCTTTAGAAGAGGAGTCATAAGACCTGCACGATATTCTGTTCCAGCAAAATATGGAAAAGATCACACGGCTGAAGCTGTTTTTGTACTTGGTGTTATCTCAACTCTTATGATTTCAGAGAGCCTTTTTGAGGCAACTGAGCTTGCTGCTAAAATGCTCAATACAGGGCACGCAGAGTTTGTAGCCCCTTTTTCCCTTGTTTGGATATTTAGAGGCATGGTATCAGAGTTTTCTCACGCAACATTGCAAGGGCTTCATATTGCAATGTATTATATCCATGATCTCACCTTTTTCTTTTTCCTATGCTTCCTTCCAATGGGCAAGCACTTTCATGTTATCACCTCTATTTTTAACGTCTTTTTTATGCGTGTTAAAAAAGGAAACATCAAACCTGTTCGTCATGGTGTTAGCGATGAAGAGCTTGATAACCTTGAATCTATTGGAGTTAAAAAACTTGAAGACTTCACATGGAAGCACATTCTTGATTTCTACTCATGTGCAGATTGCGGAAGATGCTCTGATCAGTGTCCTGCAAATGCAGTTGGAAGACCTCTATCTCCACGGTTTATAACAATCAAGGCAAGAGACCTTATATTTAACAACTATCCTCTTAAATCAAACGAGATATATAAAAGCAAAATGCTTGTAGAAGATATCTACACAGAAGATGAAATCTGGTCATGCACAACTTGCGGAGCTTGTGAGCAAGAGTGTCCGCTTGGTATAGAGTATATTGACAAGATTGTTGATTTAAGAAGAGGCATGGTTGATGAGGGAATGGTGCCCCAAACTCTTCAAAAGCCGCTCAAAGCCCTTGAAAAACGCGGTAATCCTTATGGAATAATGGAGAAAAAACGTTCAGATTGGTGCACAGACAAAGAGTTTGCCCAAGAGTGCAGCGTAAAAATTTTGGAAAATGGACAAAAGGCAGATACCCTTTTCTTTGTTGATAGCATCACCTCATTTGACGATAACATCAAAACCATTGCACGCAATACTGCTAAAATCCTAACCCGTGCTGGTGTTGATTTTGGTATTCTTGGCAAGGCTGAAAAAGATAGTGGTAATGAAGTTGTTAGATTTGGCGAAGAGATGCTTTTCCAAAATCTAAAATCGCAAAACACAGAGGCAATTGTTGAATCTGGCGTAAAAGAGATTGTAACAGCAGACCCACACGCATTTAATGCTTTAAAAAATGACTACACAGGACTTCCACCAGTTAAGCATGTAAGTCAATTGATTACAGAGAAGATCAAATCTGGTGCTTTAACTTTAAAATCTGCTCAAGAGCCTGAAAATGTCTATGTTTATCATGACCCCTGCTATCTTGGACGACATAACGGAATTTATGAAGACCCAAGAGAGGCTCTTGATGCCATTAGAAATCTTAACCGTGTTGAGCTTGAAAAGAGCAGAGATCGCTCGTTCTGCTGCGGTGGTGGAGGTTTGATGCTCTTTTATGAACCAGAAGAGGAGACAAGAATGGGAGTTTTACGTGTAAAGATGGCGGCTGATGCTGGAGCCACAGTTATTGTTACAGCTTGTCCGTTCTGCCTTGTAAATATTCAAGATGCTATTAAAGTTGCTGGTAAAGAGGGGGAGATGAAAGCAATGGATTTTACAGAGCTTATTGCCCAGCATTTGGGTTAAAATATGGCACATAGATTTGACAACTTTTAAAAAGTTGTCAAATCTTTCGCCTAATTTAGCGTAGTTTTTTCAAATTAATTATAATTGTTTTTTGTGTATATTGATTCAAACATTTAACTTTATCTGGAGGTAACAATGGAGATTTTAGTATGCGTCAAGCGTGTTCCTGACACTGCTGAAAACGAATTTCAGCTAAACAGTGCT
>JADFZO010000003.1:0-10594 GCA_015232465.1 Desulfamplus sp. | reverse complement strand
AATGTTACTGTGGTAACAGTCGGCGACAGCGAATCTGAAGAGGTTTTAAGACGCGAAATGGCAATGGGTGCTAATAACGGCACTCTTCTCTCTGACGATGCTTTTGAAGGCTCTGACGGTAAAGGTGTTGCTACAATTTTGGCTGGCGAGATTAAAAAGGGTAAATATGATCTAATCCTTACTGGTGCTCAAGCTGACGATGCTGCGGGTCAAGTTGGCGGTATGCTTGCTGCAATGCTTGAGCTTCCTTACGCTTCACTGGTCAACAAAATTGAGATTGACAGCAACAAACTTAAGATAGGCAGAGAGATTGAGGGCGGAAATCAGGAGATTAATGAGATTGAGCTTCCATGTGTGCTTTCAATTCAGACTGGTATTAATGAGCCACGTTATGTTGGTATTCGTGGTATCAGAAAGGTTGCTCAAGTTGAAATTCCTGTAAAAGATGCTTCTGCACTTGGCATTGATGCATCTTCTGTTGGAGAAGCTGGGGCAAAGGTAAAGAGAGTTGACTATTTTGTTCCTGTTCTTGGCGATGGTGCAGAGATGCTTGAAGGCTCAACCGATGAGATCATCGCACAGCTCATTGAAAGAATCAAAAGCAAAGGAGGAATCGCATAATGACACAAATATATGTTTATGTTACCCATAAAAACAGTGTAGCTGATGATATTGCATCAGAATATATTGGAGCTGCAAAAAAGATTGATGCTGGTGCAACTGTAACTGCTGTTGTTACAGGCTCTGGTGCTGACCTTGACGCTGTTGCACAATCTCTTACATCAAAATATGCAGAGGTAATCAAAATAAGTGATCCAGCACTTGCCTATCCAAACGGTGAAGTTATCCGTAAAGCTATTTGCAATGTGCTTGATAAATCTGCAATTTTGCTTGCTCCGCATGACACGCTTGGAATGGATTTATGTCCTGGTCTTTCAATTAAGATGGATTCAGCCTTTGCCTCTGATGTTATTGATTTTGAAGGTGTTGATGGAGGCAAACTCAAACTTGTTCGTCAAGAGCTTGGTGGAGCTGTAAGCACTCATGTAACTTGCGATATTTCAAATGGTGCTGTAATCACAATTCGCCCAGGTGCCTTTGCCCCTGTTGATTCTGCTGCAAGCGGCAAAGTAACAGATAAGCCTGCTGGCGATCTTACAGCAAAAAGAAAATTTATTGAGGTTGTTCAGGCTGAAGTGGGCGATGTTGATATTACAAAATCTGATGTTTTGGTATCTGTTGGTCGCGGTATTCAGGAGCAGGATAATATTGCAATTGCTGAAGAGCTTGCTGAAGCTATGGGTGCAGTTGTATCGTGCTCAAGACCAATTGTTGATGCAAAATGGCTTGAAAAAGCTCGTCAGGTTGGAACATCTGGTAAAACTGTTAAACCAAAAGTCTATATGGCTATGGGCATTAGCGGATCATTTCAGCACATGGGCGGTATTAAGGGAAATCCATATATCGTTGCTGTAAACAAAAACCCAAAAGCTCCAATTTTCCAGGTTGCTGATGTTGGTATTGTTGCTGATATTTTAGAGTTCATGCCAGCTCTTACTGAGGCAATTAAAGAGATGAAATAGTATTTGTAGATTTTGTTAAATTGTAGGGGTGCAGCGTGCTGCACCCTTTTTATTTACTCATAAGATTGATATGATTCGCCAGCAATCTCTTCAAACTTTGTAAATGAGCCAAAAAATGCCATTTTAGCAGTTCCTACTGCTCCATTTCTATTTTTAGCAACAATTATCTCTGCAATCCCCTTATTAGGATTAGACTCCTCTTTATTATACACCTCATCTCTATATATAAAGGCAACAATATCAGCATCTTGCTCTAAAGCACCAGACTCTCTTAAATCTGATAAGAGGGGACGCTTTTCAGCCCGCTGCTCCAAAAGACGGTTAAGCTGAGATAGGGCAATAACTGGGATATTAAGCTCTTTTGCAAGACCTTTCAGTGCTCTGGATATTTCAGCAATTTCAAGATCACGCCTCTCAGACCTAAACGGGGCTTTCATCAACTGTAGATAGTCAATGATCACAAGCCCTAAGCCTTTATCCATCATAAGCCTGCGGGTCTTTGCCCTTATCTCCATTACTGTAATGTTTGGCGTATCGTCAATATATATCGAAAGTTTATCTATTGATACACAAGCTGCTGAAACATGCGCTAAATCTTTGTTATCAATATATCCGCCTTTTAGCCGCTTTGAGTCAATTCTCGCCTCTGATGTCAAAATACGCATAGATAGCTGCTCTTTTGACATCTCAAGCGAAAAGATAGCCACAGAAGCCCCATCGTTATATGCCACATTACGGGCAATATTTAGTGCAAAAGCAGTTTTTCCCATACTCGGTCTTGCAGCAATAATAATAAGGTCAGACTTTTGAAGCCCTGATGTTATTGCATCTAAATTTTTATATCCTGTGGTTAAACCTAAGGCAAACCCTTTGTTATCTTTTCTGTGCTCAATCTGTTTAAGATTTAGATTTAAAAGCTCAGATAGCCCTGTAAAGTAGGCAGTTGCTCTTAGTTCAGCTATTTTAAAGACAGAATTTTGTGCAAAATCAATTATATCCTCAAAATCGCCTCTATCTTTCATACACCGCTCTATCATCTCCATAGAGCTGTGGATAAGGGCACGTAGAGTTGATTTACCCTTGATTATCTTTGCATAGTGGATAGCATTAACAGCCACAGGTGCAGCGTCAGCAATAGAGGCTAAAAATGCAGCCCCTCCAATATCTTCTATCTCACCCTTTTCTCTTAATTTCGTTGCAACAGTTACAAGATCAACTGGTTCCGCTTTTGCAAACAGCTCTGTAATAGCCTTAAATATCTTTTCATGGGCTTTTTTATAAAAATCCTCTGGCTTGATAACATCAAGAACATCCATGATAGTATCGTTATCTATCAATATTGCACTTAAAAGAGACTCTTCAGCATAAATATCGTGAGGAGGTACCCTATCTAAAAGTGGGTCTGATACCCTCTTCTTTTTTACATTTGCCACAGCAGTATCCAAAAAAATTAATATTTAAAGTTTTATGTCAAAAATTTAAGGGCAATCTTAACAAAAAAAACAGATTTAACAGAAAGAGTTTTAACAATCTGTCTAAATCTGTTTTTTTATTTAAAAATGCAATATAAAAAAAATATTAAGCAGTAGCCTGTTCAGCAACAACTTTAACTGTGATTTCAGGCTCAACATCTTTGTAGAGACGAACTGGAACTTTATATTCACCAGTAAGTTTAATAGGATCAGATAGAAGAATAGAGCGTCTCTCTATGCTGATATTTTGAGCATCAAGAGCAGATTTGATGTCATGGGTAGTAACAGAGCCATAAAGACGCACATCTTCATAAACCTTTGCCTTTATAACGCACTCAATACCTTTGACCCGTTCAGCCATCTGCTCGGCAATTTCTCGCTCCTTTGCTATCTGAAGCTCAAATTTTAACCTTGCCTGCTCAATAATTTTTCTGTTTTGTGGGGTTGCCTCAACTGCCTTTCCTTGTGGAAAAAGATAGTTTCTGGCATATCCTGGGGCAACTTTGCACTCACTTCCAACAATCCCAAGTGTGTCAATAGTCTCTTTTAATATTACACGCATTTAGTAACCTCCGATAAAGGTTCATCCTGAATAACAGGTTTTGAAGTTAATTTATGTAAAAAAATAATTTTTTTGGCGATAATCTATCCGTCAGAAGATTGTCCGTCAGAACCATTAATGACGCCAATTTTTCTAAAATTCAACCACGTATCAAAAAATCCAAGCCCAATAATTGCTAAAATTAGCACCTGCTGAATTGCAATTATGCTGTAGATAGCTATCTGAAAAAGAGTTGGTAACCTTTTTTTTTCAAAGATAAAAGAGATAATCGCAATCCCTTGAAAAAAATATACTGGCATAATTATCATAATGCAGTTGAATGCGATCATTTTTATATCTTTGCCAAAGATCATCATAAGTATCCCTAAAAATATCACAACCCAGACCAAATAATCAGGTGCTCTCCACAGATTTAGACTCTCCAACTCAATTAGACTAATACCCTTTTTTGTTAAAATTTTTTTTATAAAAAGGATATTAACCCACAATATAAAAGAGAGCAGAGTTATTACTAAAGCTGGTATTATTCTGGTTAGTAGATACTCAATCGCCTCCATAGATGCTACTATAGCCTCTATACTTTCAGGCGACATGCCCATATCTTCATAAAGGGCAAGAGTTAGCTTTAAGTTGTCAGAGACATATTTAGAGACTAAATCTAAAGCCCCTTGATCAGTTGATAGAGCATACAAAAAAAATAGAGCAGAGCATACCCCTACTGTTGAAAATAGCGTATAGATAAAACTCTTTTCAATAGAGAGCCTCATTTCGATAAACTCTCCAAGAAAAAACCCTATCAACAGTAGTGCCCCATAAAAGAGCATATCAATTGATGGGGTAAAGCTGCTGCTCTTTATTAAACTGCTTGATAACTCTGGGTCTGTGCTACCTGAGAGCATATTAGTTGCTGCAAAACTCATTGCCAGCACAACAAACATTATTGTAGCCCCAATATTTCTTCCAAGTTTTAACCTAAAATAGAGAATTGGCATTGGCAATATAATTGCCATGAAAAATCCAAGCAGAGGCATATAGATTGTAATAAAGACAATCAGCATAGAGATAGCAATGCCAAATAATAGCTCTATAAATAACCTGTCTTTAATGTTCCCCATATTTACAGTCAAGTGCCCCCCACAAATCTGCTCTTTAATAGCTCAAATAGCTTTTGGTTAGCTCAATTTTCCAACATAGGGTAAAAGAGCTATTGTTCTTGCCTGTTTAATTGCAGTAGCAAGAGTTCTCTGATGCTTTGCACAAGTTCCAGTAATTCTTCTTGGGATAATTTTACCCCTTTCAGTTATAAATGATCTTAAGTTTTTAGAGTCTTTATAGTCGATCTCAATTGAGGTATCTGCACAAAATCTGCAAACTTTACGGCGTTGAAAGAATCTCTTTTTTGTGTTTTTTCTTTGAAATGCCATTACTCTTTATCCTCCTCGTCATCATCGTCTTCTTCATCTTCGTCATCAAGATCATTATCGTCCATATCCTCATCATCAAGATCACCATTTGATGAGTCATCATCGGTCTCTGCAGAATCTGGTGTTGTAACCTTATATTCAGGTCCAGATGCAATCTCTTGTCTAAGAGCCTCTTCATCAATATCTTTTTCAAGGAGAATTGTCATAAACTTCATGATCTTCTCATCTAAACGAAGATTTCTCTCAAGCTCCCTAACAATATCACCATCACCACCGTATGTTAGGCAAAGGTAATAACCGCGTGATTTTTTCTTGATCTCATAGGCAAGTTTTCTGTTACCCCAATCCTCAATTTTTATAAGAAGTCCACCAGTTTGGCTCAACAAATTTGTGAATTTCTTAAAAAGATTTTTTCTGGCTTCCTCCTGAAGATCAGGATCAGCTATAAAGACTGTCTCATACCTTCTCATTACTTCTCTCCTTACGGATAATAAAGCCCTGACATTAGAAGCAGGGCAAGGATTAAAATTATTACCTGACACTTTTTCAGGCAACTCAATTAAAAAATGGAGAATATATCACTCTAAATTTATTATGGTCAAGAAAAAAGAGCGGGAACATTAGTAAGGTGAAATTTAAAATTTAATTGGAAAAATAAAAACAGGGTGCATCTGAAATTTTAAGCAGATTTGCGGTTCTTTAAATGGCTGGCTGAGGGGGGCAAGTAATGGCTGGGTGACAAGGATTTGAACCTCGATTGACGGAGTCAGAGAGCACACGACACCGAAAGACAGGGCATTAACTGAATGGTTTTTCTTTATATTTCAAGCGTTTATTTGCTTTTTATATTTTTCTGAATATGCTAATTTATATCAAAAAAAGGGGGTTTTCTTGGAAATGTTCTTGGAAAAATGGGCATATTTTATCTAATAAAATCAAATAGTTGGGGGGGAAAATGGCTACAAATAAACGGCATAAAGTAAAAGGCTATGCAGGCATTTATTACAGATTGGTCAATCGCACAGGCTCAACTAACCAGTCTAAAGTTGAACTTGAAAAAATGTTTTATGTTACTTTGAGTCGTAAAAATGAAAATGGAGAACATCAAACTTATGAGGTTTGCGTTGGTGGGCAATATAAAAACATGATGACACCAGCAAAGGCAAATCTTTTGCGGGGTCAATACATTGAGGGGAGGCTAAAACTACCACACGAAAAGCGGGCAGCAAAAGAAGAGGCACGAAAGCAGGAATTAAGCAGAATCGACAACCTATTTAAAGAATATTGCACAGGTAGAGAGCAAAACGGCAACTTAAGAAGAGATATAAACAGATACAACAAGCACGTAAAGCCCTATTTTGCAGATAAAAAGCCAGAAGAGATCGCCCCGCTTGACGTTGAAAGAGTTAGAAAGATGATGCAACACAAAAAATACGCCCCAGCAACCATAAAGCAAGTCTTAACTCTTTTGCAGATCATCTGTAATTTTGGTTTTAATATGGGTATTTGCAAGCCATTGTCATTCAAGATCAAGATGCCAAAGGTTGACAATATCCTTGACGATAGCTTAACCCCTGACGAAGTGGGCAGGTTACTTGAAGTTATAGAACAAGATGGACACCTACACGCAGGAAATTTGTTGAAACTTGCACTATTTACAGGAATGAGAGCTGGGGAACTCTTTAAATTGAAATGGTCTGATTTAGATTTTGAGAAAGGTTTTATCAACATTAGAAGCCCGAAAGGTGGGAAATCTCAAATTATCCCCATGAACAAACAGGCAAGGGCAGTGCTGGAAAGTCATTTAAAAATTTTAGGTGCTGACAATGTTTTTCCTAATCCACATGGGGAACAGAGGCAAACAATAGCAAGGGGAGTAAATGCAATATTCAAAAAAGCAGGATTACAAGGGAAAAGACCTCTTCACAGCTTAAGGCATACATTCGCATCAATGGCAATTTCAAGCGGTGAGATTGACCTCTACACATTGCAAAAACTGACAACACATAAAAGCCCCCAGATGTTGCAGCGTTACGCACATTTAGCAGATGAAAGAGTAAAGCAGGGCAGCGAGGCAGCAGGCAGGGCAATTGATAAAGCGGTTAAGTTAGCAGATGAGAATCAGCAAGAGCCAGCAGTCAATATTTTTAATCTGAGATAAACCCCTGAAGAAATCTTCAGCAGTCTGAACATTTCTTTAGACACTATCAACCAGACAGTTGGGTATTTTGCTTGATCTGTTAAGAGGGGGGGGCAGCCCAAAATTTATTTTTTTCTTTTCATGGGCAGCCCCAAAAATTTTTTATATGTCAAAAAATCCTTTAAAATCAATAACCAGCTTGGGAACTATTTTGGGAAATCTCTTAATATCCTGATGCAATCCTGATGCAGATTAACACCTGATGCACACCACAGGGCAGCAGTGCAACCAGCCAGACAACAGATTGACCATTGAACAGAGTTACATCGCAACATCAAACAAACCAAAAGATACAGCCCCACACACCAGCAGCAACCCCCGCAATAATCACACATCAATTAATGAAGAACCTTATAAATAAACGGTCTTAACTCAAAAAATCTATCAATCCCCAACTTTGCAGATATTTTATTGCCGTTTGGCAACCAATATTATATGGTATTCGTAAATAATATGGAAAAAGATATTGTTATTAAGTTAAAAATAACAAAAAGTAATTAAAAAAGAATAGTTTTATCAATCAAACATCTTTAAATAATAAGCACTTATCTATTGAGATGTTTTTAAAAATAACAACCAGTAATAAAAAAGGAGGCTTGAGACCATGAAAGAAGAGCAAAAAACAGACAGTATTTTCTTAACCACAACAGCAGCAGCCAGAATGTTGGGTCTTGCAGCACAAACATTAAACTATTGGAGAAGTCAGAACAAGAATTTAAACTATGTCAAACTTGGGAAACGGTGCTTGTATCGGAAATCTGATATTGATGAGTTCATCAATAAAAGCGTGGTTAATGTTGCCAGTTGATATTTGATTTAAGAGCTAAACAAGAGCCAGAATTGATTGATTAAACACATTTTGAACATCTGAGGTTATGTAAAAAGTCTTTGTTGGGTGGAGTAAGAGGCAAAATAAAAGGAGAATGCAAGGAATGAAAGAAAATCAACAAAAAAATGGAGTTGATATGAAATTGTAATGATTTTTTTATTTTGCGTTTAAGGGCATCTATTGGAGATGTCATTTTTTTATAATCCCATAAATTATGGAGACATTTTTATAATGTATAAAATTTTTAAAACTTCAGATGTTGAAAATTCTGATCAAGATTTAAAATCTTACTATGAACAAGAGTTTGATATTGATAGCTTGGGTTTTTTGCATTGCAGGGCGTTCAATACAAACAATACTGATGAGCTAAACAAACATATTGCAGCTTGGCTTAGTGCGTTTGAAAAGGTTAGCCTTAAAAGATGTGGTGCTGAGTGTTTTGGAGATGGAATCCAAATAGATTCTTTTAATGTGAAGTTTCAAAGAGTTTCAGATAGTGAGCTGATAGCGGTTGTTAGCGTGGCAACATCATATCCTGAATTGTCTAATTTTGATAAAGAGCTGAACGAAAATTACTGATAGATGTTGCTTGACAGCCTGTTAAACAAGAATCCCCTAAAACCAAAAAGATGGAATTAGGGGATTCTTGCAAGCACACCAGCTTAATTTGAAACTATTTGAAACAAAAAAAGATAGCTTTTTATATCAAAATATAAAAGCTATTGCAAGCACATAAGGAATTTATAAAATGCAAAATAACAACATTGAAAATGAAGACCCCTTAATTGACTTTATTGATAAAGAGATGAACAAGGTAACCTCTGAGGTTGTTATAGAGGCTCTTGACAACGAAGAAGATGGAGATGCAGAATTATTCAAGTTGATTTTTAGAAATAAATTTGTTTTTAGCACATCAACGGGTTCTTGGTTGCAATGGGAAGGATCACATTGGGAAGCAAACTCTACAATCAATCATATAGTTAGAGCAGGAAGATCAGCAGTAATTGGACTCTATAAACGTGAAATTTTTGCTATAAATAAAAGAATAAAAACATCTGCAAAAGATGCACAGCCTGACAGGGTAAAGATAATAAATCAAAAACAGCCAACACCTGATGAAGAACTCCGCAACGAATTAATAAAAAGAGTCAAAGCACTACAAAAAGGTGTGAGATATAAATCAGTCATTGAAAGAGCTTCCGATAGTGCGAACGGGTTATTTATAGATGGTTCAAATTTAGACAACAACCCCTATTTATTGCCATGTGCAAACGGCACTATAAATCTTTTGACTGGTGATTTTAGAGAGAGCAGGCAGGAAGATTGGAATACTAAGATCAGCCCTATTGAATGGAAAGGGTTACTCAAACAGGCTAAGTTATGGGAAAAAACATTGTTGGAAATATTCAATAATGATCAAGATGTTGTTGATTGTTTTCAACGTGTTATTGGTTTTTCCATTATTGGTGAAGTTAGAGAGGCAAAAGCAATAATTTTAAGTGGAAAGGGTAGGAACGGCAAAACATTAATAATGGAAACTATTAAGAAAATCTTGGGAGACCTTGCAAAACCAATTCCAGCAGAAATGTTATTAACACAATATGCCAGAAATCCATCAGCCCCCAGCCCTGATGTTATGCAACTAAAAGGATTAAGAATTGCCATTGCATCGGAAACACAGGAAAACAGGCATCTTGACGAGGCAAGAATAAAATGGTTTACAGGTTCAGACAGCTTAACAGGTAGAAATCCACACGACACACACTCAGTTATTTTTCAACCCTCACACACTTTGTTTTTATTGACCAACAACAAACCCCGTGTAAATCCTGATGATTTTGCAATATGGGAAAGGCTCTTGGTTTTTCCGTTTGAGTTAAGCTTTGTTGATAGAGAGCCAACAAAACCAGATGAACGCAGAGCAAATAAGACATTAAAAGATGATCTATTGCAAGAGTCAAGCGGGATATTGGCTTGGCTTGTCAGAGGTTGCCTTGAATGGCAAAAACAGGGTATTAACCCCCCTGTTAAGCTAAAACAAGAGGTTGATTTATATCAACGTGAACAAGATTACTTAGCAGAGTTTATTGATGATTGCTGTAATGTTGGCGATGATTCATATACAGTTGCAGGAAGTGTTATTTATAAGAAGTTTGAAGAGTGGTGGATAGAGAATAAATCAAATAACGTTCCCCAAATACAGACATTTGGAAAGAAGTTAGGTAAAAGATTTAATAAAAAACAAACAAACAAAGCAAATGAATATCAAGGTATTACATTAAAAAACTGATCCAAACTAACCAGCCCTATTAATTCCAAAAAATAGAATATTTTTATCTTACAATCTGCTTATAGAATTGTTTTTCTATAAGCAGCCCCCCCCTTAATCAAAAGCACAATATTTACAAATTACATTTTAAATAGAGGGTGTGGATATTATGGATATTTTTTTTGAGAAAATATATTATCTACTCAAGTTTCGCATATAAAAATAGAGCGGTTTTAAGAGTATAAATAATTGATT
>JADFZO010000039.1 GCA_015232465.1 Desulfamplus sp. | reverse complement strand
TTGTGGCTACTAACACTGCTGGCACAACTTATGGCAATGATATGACCTTTACTACTTATGGCGTTGCAGGTTCACTCCAATTTTTCTTACCTACATATCAAGCCAACGAGTCTGACGGCAAGATAACGGTTACAGTATCTCGAACTGGCGGAAGTTACGGATCTGTATCTGTTGATTATGCTCTTAACTCATCTCTTTCTACTGCAACTGAAGGCACTGATTTTACTGGAGCATCTGGTCAAATTCTCTGGCAAGATGGCGATAGCAGCGATAAAACTTTTGATATTGCAATAGTTGATGACACTATTGTTGAATCTACTGAAAAGATAATTGTTGAGCTGATTAACCCTACTGGCGGGGCTACTATTGGTTCTAACTCTTTAGCCACTATCACTATTGTAGATAATGACTCTTCAACTGGAGGTGGGGGAGGAAGTGTAACTCCACCAAGTGATGATGGTGGTACTGTAACTCCTCCTAATAGTGGTGGCGAAACTACAAATCCACCAACTCAAAACACTATTGATGAGATAACGGATATTGTTGATATGGAGGATAGTATAACAGAGATAAAAGATGAAAGTAGTGCATCTGAGGCTATTAAACCATTAGAAAATGCTGTCAGTTTTATTGAGAAAAACATACCTACAGATGAGCCTCCATCTAATGAATTTGTAGAGGCAATTAATACTACAACAAGCAACATTGGAAATTTACTTGATACCTCTCTTGAACTTTTACAAGATGGAACAATTGGTGTAGATCAGGCTTTAAAACCTTTAGAGCTTCTTGATGGTATAATTGATATTGGAGCAAATGCAGCCAAATCAGGCGGGGCAATTAGCATTGAAAAAGTTGCTCAAAGTATTGGCTCTGTTGAAAATATTATAAATATTGCTATCTCACAAAATGCAACTTCTGACCAGATGAAAACCAGCTCAGGTAATATTAACAACATGCTGGGTAATATGGCTGATATTATGAATGCGGTTCTAATCACTGATGATGTTGTAAAAATTCTTGGACAAATTAAAGGGCTTACTGGTGCTGGTATAAGATCTTCGCTAAAAGGCAATAGCGATCCTTCAAAAACAGTTGATGCTCTTGGCTCAATAGTTGTAAAGGGGTTGCAAGAAGCCTCTGATGCTGGTGTTGTTATCAATACAGGAAGAATAATAGCCAGTGCTGGCAATGTTGTAAACTATTCAGTTGATGTATTGAAAACTGGAACTAATGAGCAGATGGTTGTGCAAAACACACTTGATCAGCTTCAAGTTGAGTTGAGTGAAATGGTTGGTCAAACATCTTTAAATGTAAAAGATAAACCCGTATCCAACTCCTTTGCAGCCGCAAGTTTTAGCTTAAATGATTTTAGGTATGTGATGGATAATGTATCAGCTCTTACAACATCAATGGTTAGAGCTAAATCTATCCTAAATCCCAATCTTTCAGGCACAATGCAGGGTTTAAGCCGTGAGACCTTAAAGAACATCTTGCCAGCTTTTATCTCTGTTAATAGATTTGCAGCAATTACAGGAGATAGCGATATT
Organism: Desulfamplus sp.; assembly: GCA_015232465.1. Taxonomy (GTDB): domain Bacteria; phylum Desulfobacterota; class Desulfobacteria; order Desulfobacterales; family Desulfobacteraceae; genus Desulfamplus. Next base: position 27,481 of record JADFZO010000039.1, on the reverse strand, counting down.
CAAACTCTGCTCAATGAGTATCCTCAACTTCTAAATGAGGTTATTCAAATTGCATCAGTCAATCTCACATCTGGAATGCTCATCACTAAAGATGATATTTCAGAATTAATTAAAAATAACCAATCTCTTACTGAAGCAGAAAAGACAAGATTAATCAACGGTCTTCCTGAGCTGCCAGCATTTGACCAAGATATTATAAAATCAGGTAGCACAGCACTATCGCTTGTTGAGCTTTTAAGTAAAGAGCTTGAGACTTCACTGCCTGACACAACCCTTGAGGTTGGCTCTACAAATGGGCTTTATCTGATGGTTATGCTTAAAAATAGCTCAATGGGATTAGAGATGCCTCTTTATATTCAAGATGCTCGTGTCGTATCATCGCTTATCCCCCAAGGGCTGCATCTACTGCCAGAGGGTCCAGTTATTCTTGTTAGAAATGGTATAGCTGGAATTATCACCCCTGCTCCGTTAGATGCTGCTGATGCACTGCTCTCTGCTGATGGACTACTTAAAATCCAAAAACTTTTTGGCTCTAATGGCAAAGAGATTTCTGATGCAAAGATTAGCAACTCTGGTAATCTTAAACTTAAATTTAAAGATGGAAGTAAATTTTCTGGTGCGTTTGCTTATGGTGTTGCAACAAAAGGAGATGGAGGCTTTGATGCTGGAACTTCAACTTTTGAGCTTCACGGCACTGACCCAGCAAGTGCTGCTTACTCTGTGCTTGAGGTCTATAGCGATGGCAGAACTCAAGAGATTTATCCATCAATTTCAGCTTTAGAGCAATTAGTTCAGGCCTTAGATAAACTTGCTGCTGGAAGCTATTCACTTGATAACTCTGGAATTTTGACTGTTCTTGGCATGAAGTTTAAACCAAGCTATTTTATAGAGTCTATTAGCACCAGTGAAAAGGGGTGGTTTCTTGCAAACAGAGATACTACCTACGGCATTGCTTGGGAATTGAGCGATTACAACAGCGATGGAGTTGATGATTTAAAAATGTGGACAGATGATGGCAAGCAGGTCATTTATACTGTTATTCAATAAATTTAATTTAAATTAACGATTACAATAGCCTCAACCCCACCTTTTTTAGCAAACATCAAGGCTGGTTGAGGCTTAAATTTATGTTAAAGGAGATAGATGCAAAGAGATCATTTATTAAAGCAGTTGACAGAAAATTTAGATAAAATATGGGATATTGTTGTGATAGGAGGCGGGGCAACTGGGCTTGGAATTGCAGTTGATGCTGTCTCAAGAGGCTATTCAACTCTTCTTTTTGAGCAATCAGATTTTTCAAAAGCAACATCAAGCAGAAGCACAAAACTGGTTCATGGAGGTGTCCGCTACCTTGCACAGGGTGATATATCCCTTGTTTTTGAGGCTCTGCATGAGAGGGGCTTACTTCGTCAAAATGCCCCGCATCTTGTTAAAAATCAGGCATTTATCATTCCAAGCTATGATTGGTGGGAGGGACCTTTTTACAATATTGGAATGAAGGTCTATGATATGATGGCTGGAAAACTTGGGCTTGGACCATCTGAAAAAATATCTCGTGAAGAGACCATGAAGGCTATCCCCAATCTTGATGAAAATCAGCTTAACGGCGGTGTGATCTACCATGATGGTCAGTTTGATGACTCACGGCTTGCCATAAACCTTGCTCAGACCGCTGTTGAAAACGGTGCTATCGTGTTGAATTACATGAAAGTTACCAATCTGATCAAAGATGTTGAAAATATTGTCTCTGGAGTTGTGGTGGTTAATCAAGAGGGTAATAACGAAAATGCTAAATTAGATGAGTATCGTATCAAGTCAAAAGTTGTTATAAATGCAACTGGAGTATTTGTTGATGATATTATGAAGATGGATAATCCATCAGCAAAAAAGATGGTGCGTCCAAGTCAAGGGATTCATTTGATTTTAGATAAATCATTTTTACAGGGAGACTCTGCAATTATGATCCCAAAAACATCTGATGGCAGAGTTCTCTTTGCTGTGCCTTGGCATGGCAAGGTGGTTGTTGGCACAACAGATACCCCTCTTAATTTAGATGAGGCATCTCTTGAGCCTCGTGCTTTAGAGCAAGAAGTTGAATTTGTGCTAACTACAGCAGCACAATATTTGAAAAAAGACCCAAAAAGAGAAGATGTGTTGAGCATTTTTGCTGGACTTCGCCCCCTTGCCGCAAACTTTAGCGATAAAGAGGGTGAGAACGAAGAAGAACCAAGCACAAAAGAGATATCCAGAAGCCACAGGCTTATGGTCTCGCTCTCTGGTCTTATCACAATTACAGGTGGAAAATGGACAACATATAGAAAAATGGCAGAAGATACGATTAATAAAGCGTGGATGGTCGGCGGCTTACCTGAAAAAAGGTGCGTAACTCACAATATGCCAATTCACGGTTATGTGAAAAATACAGATTTTGACTCTCCAGCATACTTTTACGGCTCAGATCGTGCCCAAATTGAGGATATGATTCACCAAAATCAGATGCTTGGAAAGAGGCTCCATTCAGATTATGAATACACTAAAGCTCATGTTGTGTGGGGAGCAAGACATGAGATGGCACGAACGGTTGAGGATTTTCTTGCTCGCAGGGTAAGAATGCTTCTGCTTGATGCACGGGTAAGTATGGATATGGCACCAGAAGTTGCTCAGATTATGGCTCAAGAGCTTGGAAAAGATGAAAAATGGATAAATTCACAGATTAACGACTATACAGAGCTTGCAAAAGGCTATATTCTCTCATGATTTTAGTAGGTTATCACAAGGCAAAAAGTATCCCTGAATAACCTACAAAACTTGAGTCAGGATTTTTGTCATAGCTTGTAGCATAATCAAATGAGAGACCTTTAGTTGCACCCATCTTTTTTGAAGCAGCCACAGCACCAGCCACAGCACCAGCACAGCACAAATTGCGGTTTTTTAACCCTTGAGAAATTATCTCAGCACAATCCATATTGCACATAGCATTAATAGCCTTTGGGTCATTTTCAGCTTTAACCCAATCAAGAGCCTTTAACCCTGAACCAGTAGGAGCAAAGCCGTAGTTATTGCCGTAATGGGTCATATCGGTTGAGCCAATAAACACAACATTAAGCCCAAGTTTTTTAGCACTTTCAACTGCTAAAATTCCTATCGTTTGGGCAACATCAGAAGGGGGGACACCAATTGGCACAATTGCAGATTCAGCAAAAAAGTATTTAATAAAGGGGAGTTGAAGCTCAATTGTGTTCTCCTCTGTAAAAGATTTGGGAGAATCAATTTTTAGATTTATTTTATTATTCAAAGAGTTAAAATTTTTGACAAATTCAGATGCCAGAGGCTCATGCACAGGCAAATCACCAAAAGGGGTCTGCCACGCTCCATTGACCATTATGCACGGTTTGGCTAATGGGTTCATGTGCATACCAAATATAAAAACAGCATCGACTTTTTTCGACTTTGGTTTTTGAGTTGTTGCATCAAAAGCTGATGATGAGTTTGCAATTGATGCTATCACTCGGCACGCAATTGATCCTGAAAAAAACCAGCCCGCATGAGGAACAATTCCGCCAACAAAATTGCCATTTTTGATTGCCCCATTTTTTTGAGTTAAAAACTGCTCAATCTGCTCTTTACACTCTGACCCATTTGACGGATACCACGATCCTGCAAAAGCTGCCCTTTTTATCTCCATTTTACCCTCACTTTTTTACCTATATTTTTTCAATATCTATCTTTTAACACTATCTAAAATCCACTCTATCCAAGGCTCAAACCCCTCTTGGGTTTTGGCAGAGAGTAGAAAAATTGGCATCGTAGGGTGAACTTTTAGCATATTATCCACTGCCTCTTTGGCATTAAAATCTAAGTATGGCAATAGATCAATTTTATTTAAAATTGCAGCATCAGCAACCTGAAACATAAGTGGGTATTTTAGCGGTTTATCCTCCCCTTCTGTTACACTCAAAACTACAACCTTTGCACTCTCTCCAATATCAAACTCTGCTGGACAGACAAGATTTCCAATATTTTCAACTATCAAAAGATCAAGGTTTTCAAGATCAAAACATCTTGCAGCTTTTTCGATCATATCAGCAGAGAGATGACAATCTCCACCAAACTGGTCAGTATTTATCTGAACCACTTGTGCACCAGAAGCCTCAAGTCTGTCAGCATCATTTCGAGTGCAAATATCTCCAACAATCACACCAGCCTTTATCTTTGGCATCAAGATTTTTAGAGTCTTGTAGAGGGTTTCGGTCTTGCCTGAACCTGGGGAACTCATAACATTAAGAACAAAAATATTTTTCTCTTTAAACATTTTTCTATTTTTTTGAGCTTGAGTCTCATTAGCCTCAAGCACCTTTTTTTGAATTGGAATCTCCATCTTTACCCCTTAGATAATTCTTTCTTAAAACTTTGGTTATTCAGCAAGCTCAATTGAGACAATCTCAAGCTCTCTGCCAGATATAATTTCAACTGCCCCATCTTTGCACTTTTGACACGAAAAAATAGGACCATCAGCCTCCCAAATAGCATCACAAACCTTGCATCTAACTTTTACAGGTATATGCTCAATCGCAAGCTCTGCACCATCAAGCAGAGAATCTTTTGCAATAATTTCAAAGCAAAATCGTAGGCTATCTTCAACAACTGCTGCCAATTTTCCAACTTTTAAATTTAGCCTCTCAACCTTTAGATTGACAATATCTGCTGGAATTGAGGCAAGTGCAATATTTATCATCTGCTGGGCAACTCCCATTTCGTGCATGATTTAAAATCTCCTAAAATTGATTAACCATTATTTAAGAGGCACTTTTATAAGCCTCATCAACTCTATTTTCAAGGTAGCTAATAAATTTTTCGTCCCATTCTTGAATATCAAAACATAGAGCATCTTCGCCCAAAAGACCAGAAGGGACAAAATCGCCCATCTCTTCAGGATCAGTTACCATCTGATTATAAAAGCAGACAGAGAGCCAGCGAGGCGTATCTTCAATAACATCAACCATTACAAAAAGCTCTCTATCTTTTTGAGCAGCATGTGAAGCTCTTAAAGAGTAGGTAATGCCTGCTCGCTCTATAAATTGGAGATTTACCCCATCTTTTTGGGCAAGATATGATTTTAGTCGAATAAATACCTCTCTATTTTGCTCTGTTGTATCTTGCCACGATTGAATAAAATTGCTTAGAGCAGCAATATCTGTTTCTATTTGCATTGTTTTTAAATCCTTCCTACCTTACTCTATTAAGTGAAAAAAATAACCAAGTTCGCTATAACTCTCCCATTTGACAGAAAATATATCTCCACCATTTGTTGGCACAACTGCCCAGTAGATAGCATAATATCCCTCAGGTACAGGCGAAAATGTCAATGCGATGCTGTTAGATTCTGTTGAATTGATTGAAAAAGCTGGAAATGCAGATGATGTTAATCGCCCATTTTCTGAAAGAAAGTATATACCCCCATCTGGAAAGGCTACTGCAATATAGGCATCAACAGGCTCTGTATAACAGAGGAGTGCAATATCTATATTTAAAAAAGAGCCTTTAGCAAAAGAGAATGGCAATTCTGACATATTGCCAGAACTAACTTTCACAGGAACACTCTCAAGCTCCTCTACAGTTTGCGGAGCAATAACTTCAGATATTGATAACGATTTACAAGCATTGTTATCTACTGGATTGTTTGGGTCATCTGATGGGTCAACAGGATCGTCAGAAGGCTCTGTATCGTAGATAAAATCACTTAAAAGAAAGTCAAGTTTTACATTCTCACTATCAATAGAAACTGTTTTTGTTGTAGATGTGTTATATTCGCACAAATAGGCTTCAACCGTATATGTTCCTCCTAAAGAGATACCAAGAGAGTAAGCACCAGCAGAAAAAGCCTCAACACTCTCACCAGTCTCAACTACTGTAAGTGTTGCATTTTTAATACCTTCACCAACATCGTAAAATTGATTGTCATTTTTATCATCATAAATAACACCGCAAATATAGGCAGATTTTTCACCTCTTCCAAAATCACTTGTGCTAACCACAGCATTAGGATACTTTTCCCAATCTCCATGTGCAAAGGCAACTCCAGCCTCTTTGTGGAAGTTTGTCAGCATATTTACACGATGCCCTCTATTTGGATAATCTTCATCTACAAAAAGCATCTCATGGTGATATGCTGCTGTATTTTGGTTAATAGAAAGTGGACCCGTTGACATATTTATAGCGATATTTTCCCCTGAATAGTAATCATAATTTTGAGCAACTACACGATCTTGAGGCGAATCATTTGTTGGAAATGTGTAGTGGCTAAAATAGTCTTTTTCTAACATATCTTCAGAGTGTTGAAGTGCTGCTTTGTAGAGATTTAGATTAAAGGCAAGGGGTTGCTTGGGGGTATTGGAAATTGTGCTTGATGAGTTTACCCCCTCATTTAGCTCTATGTTATAAAGATTAGCTTCAGCTTCAGGATTTGCCCTTGCTCGATTGATAAGTTCAAGAAAGTATATATCCTCAGCAAGAGGCTCAATATCATAAATTGAAATACAACTATTAGATAGAGCAGACGTTGAAATAGACAAGTTTATGACAACAAGAAAAACTATAACAAAAATTGATTTTAAAAAGCCCATTTTATTTAACCTCCTCATGTTTAGTTGTCCAAAAAAGTTATAGGGGAGCTGGTATGCTACCTACTCCCCTACATAATTTCAATCTAAAAATTTTAAATTTAAAAATTTATCCTTCAGCAAGTTTTTTCAGGTGTGCGTACCTCTCATTTATCTCTTGCTCAATCTTAGCTCTTAGACGTGCAGACTCCTGTGGAAAACTCTTTTCAAGGGCTGCAAATCTGTTTTCCCCAGATAGGAACTCCTGAATTGTTCCATCAGGAGCTTTTGAGTCAAGAATAAACGGATTTTTACCTTCAGCTTTAAGTAGTGGATTATATCTGTAAATATTCCAGAATCCTGATGCAACTGCAAGCTGTGACTCAAGCTGAGTCTTGCCCATACCCTTTTTAATACCCTGATTAATACATGGAGCGTAACAAATTATCAAAGATGGACCGGGATAACTCTCTGCCTCAAGAAATGCCTTCATAGTTTGCTGTTTGCTTGCACCCATTGCAATTGAAGCAACATAGACATATCCATAGGTCATTGCCATTGCAGCAAGGTCTTTTTTGCCGATCTTCTTTCCAGTAGCAGCATATTTTGCAATTGCACCAGTTGGGGTTGCCTTTGATGATTGACCACCAGTGTTGGAATAAACTTCTGTATCCATAACAAGAATATTGATGTCATCACCAGATGCAAGAACATGATCAACACCGCCAAAACCAATATCATAAGCCCAGCCATCACCACCAAATATCCAGTGAGATTTTTTGGTAAAAAGATTGTGATCTTCTAAAATCTCGCAAAGCAGACAATCAGAAGATGAGCAGCAGGCGTGTGTATGAGTATCTGTGCAAGATGATGAGTGCGAATGGGTGTGTGTATCTGAACAGCAGCATGATGAGTGGGTATGTGATGAAGAGCTTGAACAGCACCCTTTGCCATGCTCAGTTCTAATAAGGTGTTTGATCTTTTCGCCATACTCTTTTGATGCCTCAGCACTGTTCATGCCAGCAAGCCAGCCATTAAGTGCATCTTTAAGCTCTGATGACATTGAGCCTTTGCAATTATCATGTCCGCAGCCGCACCCCTCAACCTCAAGAATCTTTTTTATCTTTGATGCAAGTGTCTGACGTCTCTTGTTGAAAGCGAGCATCATGCCATAACCATACTCAGCAGCATCTTCAAACAGAGAGCTTGCCCAAGCTGGACCGTGTCCCTCAGCATTTGTGCAGTATGGAGTTGATGGGGCAGAACCTCCCCAAATTGATGAGCAACCAGTAGCATTGGCAACTGTCATTCTATCTCCAAAAAGTTGGGTTAGAACCTTAACATAAGGAGTTTCACCACAACCTGAACATGCACCAGAGAACTCCAACAACGGTTTAACAAATTGACTTCCCTTTACAGTATCTTTTTTAACCAGACCCTCTTTAAATGATATGTTCAGTGAGAACTTGTGATTTGGAACTTGAGCCTCAGTCTGACTTGCAAGAGGCTTCATAACAAGAGCGGGAACTTTGGCAGGACAAATATCAGCACAGTTGCCGCACCCTTGACAATCAAGAGCATTTACCTGAATCCTAAATCTGTAATCTTTTAGCTCTTTGCCTTTACCCTCTTGAGTTATAAATGTCTCTGGAGCACCCTTAAGCTCATCTTGTGTTGCAACAATTGGGATAATTGCAGCGTGCGGACAGACAAAAGAGCATTGATTACACTGAATACAGTTCTCTGGGATCCACTCTGGAACATTGATTGCAACTCCCCGTTTTTCATATTGGCTTGTTGAGTTTGGAAAAAATCCATCTGGCTGAAAAGAGCTAACAGGCAGAAAATCACCCTTTTGAGCAAGAATTGGACGCATCACATTATCAACAAAATTGGTTGCTTTATCTGCATCACCTGTCCATCCAGAAGCATTTTTCCAACTCTCTGGAACTTTAACTTCAACCAAATTAGCAAGCGTTTTGTCAACAGCATCAATGTTCATCTGAACAATTTTATCACCCTTTTTGCCATAAGTCTTTTTTATATCTTTTTTCAAAAGCTCAATTGCCTCTTCAAATGGTAGAACATTTGCAAGTTTAAAAAAGCAGGTCTGCATGATCATATTGATACGATTACCAAGTCCAACCTCACCAGCAATTTTTACTGCATCAACATTAAAAAATTTAATTTTTTTGTCATAAATAGTTTTTCTAACATCACCCGGAATCTGCTTTTCCATATCTTCAACAGACCACTCAGAGTTTAAAAGGAATGTTCCACCCTCTTTTATACCCTCAAGCACATCATAAATTCCAACATAGTTTGCCTTGTGGCAGGCAACAAAATCAGGCTCATTGATAAGATAGGTTGACTTTATTGGAACATCGCCAAATCTTAGATGGGAGATGGTGATACCACCAGATTTTTTAGAATCATAAGCAAAATAGCCTTGTGCATATTTCTCAGTGTTATCACCAATAATTTTAATTGCACTCTGGTTTGCTCCAACAGTTCCATCAGAGCCAAGACCCCAAAATTTTGCTCCAACTGTACCCTCTGGTGCTGGATTAAATCCACATTTTGGCTCAAGAGATGAGTTGGTTAAGTCATCTTTAATACCAACAGTAAAGTGATTTTTAGGACCAACTGATCTCATGTTGTCAAAAACAGCCTTTATCATTGGAGGATTAAACTCTTTTGATCCAAGACCGTAACGACCGCTAACAATTTTTGGACCTTCGCCCTTTTCCATGAAAGCAGTAGCCACATCAAGGTAGAGAGGATCGCCAAGTGCGCCGGGCTCTTTGGTTCTATCAAGTACGGTTACAATCTCTGCTGTTGCTGGAATAGCTGCCATCAAGGCTGAAGCGTCAAATGGTCTATATAGACGCACCTTTACAACTCCAACTCTTTCGCCATCGTTGTTTAGTTTTGTAACTGTCTCTTCAATAGCTTCGCATGAAGAACCCATTGAAATAATTACTCTATCAGCTTCCGGATCACCGTAATAATCAAAAAGTTTGTAATATCTGCCTGTCAGGGAGCCAACTTTGTCCATGTAATTTTTAACAATAGCTGGCACTTTTTGGTAGTAGAGATTTGCAGCTTCCCTTCCTTGAAAATAGATGTCAGGATTTTGTGCAGTTCCTCTTGTGTTTGGTGATTCTGGATTCATTGCATGAGCTTTAAATGCTTTGTAAGCCTCCCAATTCATAAGAGTTGCCATATCATCATAGTCAATAACTTCGATTTTTTGAATTTCGTGCGAAGTTCTAAATCCATCGTAAAAGTGCATGAAGGGCACTCGTGACTCAAGTGTTGCAAGATGGGCAACAAGAGCAAGGTCCATAGCCTCTTGAACAGAGCTTGATGCGAGCATTGCAAAGCCAGTTTGACGTGCAGCCATTACATCTTGATGATCCCCAAATATTGAGAGTGCATGGGCTGAGATTGCCCTTGCTGTAACATGAAATACGCAAGGCAGAAGCTCACCAGAAATTTTGTACATATTTGGTATTTTAAGCAAAAGCCCCTGCGATGCGGTAAATGTTGTTGTTAAAGCACCAGCAGAGAGAGAGCCATGCACAGCACCAGCAGCACCAGCCTCAGACTGCATCTGTTTTACTGCTAAAATCTGTCCAAATATATTTTTTCTGCCTGCTGCTGCCCAACTATCAGCAATCTCGCCTAATGGGCTTGATGGGGTTATAGGATAAATTGCTGCCACATCGCTCATTGCGTAAGCTACGTGAGTTGCTGCTGTGTTACCGTCAATTGTCTGCATCTTTTTGTTCATAGAACCACCTTTTGAAATAGTTTTTTAATGTTAATTGTTTTTGGTATTACCAATGCTGTTTTGCCTTACCTAAATTTTGAAAAAAACCTCTTTTTCCAAAATTATCATAATGGGGGGATTATAAGCATCGCAATTCTAAGAGATGATGTAAGAGATCATTAAAGCTAATCATATATAATAAATCTTGCTTTTAATACAAGAAATAAATGTATATGTAAACAATAAACATGGTTTATTCCATGAATAGAGCAATAAAAATATATGGTATTACCTTAACTCCAATAGTGGATAGAGTTGGTTATATACATTACTGACTTTTATCTGCAATAAGTGGTAATTTTTTATTGATATAAAACGGAAATATAATTCCAGGAATGGCAACTACGGTGCAAAATATAAAAAATTCTGCCCAACCAGTATTCTCTGCTATAAAACCTGTTGGTGCAGATGCAACCACACGAGGTATCCCCATAAGGCTTGATAGCAGTGCATATTGCGTTGCTGTAAAACGGCGATCCGTCATAGAAGCCATGAATGCTATGTATGCTGAAGTACCCATTCCACTTGAGATATTTTCAAATGCAATAACAAAAGAGAGCAAAATTGTATCATGCCCAACCACAGCAAGCCAAGCAAAACATGCTGTTGATAGAGCTTGAAGAATACCAAAAATCCAAAGGCTTCTGTTTATTCTAAGCCTTAGCATCAACACTCCCCCTAAAAATGTTCCGCCTAATGTTGCCCAAAACCCAAAAAGTTTTACCACTGCCCCAATCTCTGTTTTTGTAAAGCCAATATCAAGATAGAACGGGGTTGTCATAGCTGATGCCATTGTGTCGCCTATTTTGTAGAGCAGTATAAACAAAAGGATCACGATTGCACCATCTCGCGAAAAATACTCTTTAAGAGGCTCAATAACAGCCTCAGAGAGCGTAGAGGGCTGACCTATAACAGCAACTGGTTCGGGTGATAAAATAGTTGCAACAACTGCGGGTATAAGAGATGCTGCCATAATCAGATATACCATTGAAAATGGGATATGATCAGCAAGTATAAGACCGCCACCAGAGGCAAGTAGCATTCCTGCACGATACCCATAAATATACATTGAAGAGCCAAGCCCAAGCTCATTATCTTTTAAATCCTCTCTTCGATACGAATCAACAACAATATCTTGCGATGCACTAAAAAAGGCAACAAAAAAAGCGGTAAAAGCAACTATCCATGGAGAGTTAGATGGGCTTGTGGTTCCAAGCAGTGCTATTGATGCAATCAAAAATATCTGAGAGGCAACGATCCACCCCTTTCGTCTGCCTAAAAATGGTAACGTAAATCGATCAAAAATTGGTGCCCATAAAAATTTAAGTGTGTATGGAATTCCAACAAGAGAAAATATGCCGATTGTGGTCAAATCAACCCCCTCTTGTTTCATCCACGCCTGAAGCACAGAGATTGTAAGAAGTAGAGGAAGTCCAGATGAAAAGCCCATAATTAGAGCAGTAACCATCTTTCTGCTAACAGTTAAAATTGATGAGAATCTATTTTGTATAACCATGAGATAACCCCACTCTTTTTCCAATTATCTTGACACTTATAAAGATAAAGATTAACTTAATTCACTTTATTTAAAGAGTTGCAATTTAAGATTTATATAATAAGCCAATTAACAGATAATAACAGTTATTTTTAAAGTTAGCTTGAAGAGGTTACAGCAAATTATTTCTGTTCTCCAGAGCGTTTTTCTAACAGGAAGGAAAATAATGCAGGTAAAAATAGAAGATCAAAGCACAGTAAAAAAACTAATTCATGTTGAAGTTGCAGGCGAAGAGGTTACAGCAGAGCTTGATAAAGCATATAAAGATATTGGGAAAACTGCCTCAATAAAAGGTTTTAGAAAAGGAAAAGTCCCCCGAAAAGTGCTGGAAAACAGATTTGGTAAAGATGTTAATGCTGATGTTATCTCAAAGCTGATTCAAAATGGATATGCAGAGGCTATTAAAGATAACAATATCTCTAATATAGTTGGACCGCCATCTATAACTGAAACTCTCCCAGAGCCTGAGCAGGGAAAACCGTTTAATTTCTCAATCAATATTGAAGTAAGACCGCAGATTGCTGATATTGATTTTAAAGGGATTGAGCTTAAAAAAAATCTCTATAAACCATCTGATGAGGAGATTGTAGCACAGCTTCAGATGATTCGCCAAAGCATGGCTACTAAACAGACTGTAGCTGAAGAGAGACCTGTAAAAGAGTCAGATTTTGTCTTGATCGATTATCAGGGGTTTGTAAATGGAGAGCCTTTTGAGCACACTCCAAAAATTGAAAACTATCTTATGGCTATTGGCACTAACGATATGCCAGATGATTTTTCTCAAAAACTTACAGGTGTTATTCCGCCTCAAGAGCTTGAGATAGATGTGGTTTACCCAACTGACGATAGTATTGAGAAAGAGTTTGCAGGAAAAAGAGTTACATACAAGGTTAATCTCAAAGAGATTCAAGAAAACATTCTACCACCTTTAGATGACGACCTTGCTCAAAAATTGGGGCAGTTTGAGAAACTTGAAGATGTAAAAAATGCAATCCGCTCTAACCTTGAGGCTGGGTATAAGGTACGGGTTAATCAAGAGTTAAGTGAGCAAATTTTCACAAAAATACTTGAAAAGGTAGATTTTGAACTTCCTGTAGCTCTTGTTGAGGCGGAGCTAAACGCTATTGTTGCAGAGGCAGAGCAGGCGTATCAGCAGCACAACATTACGCTTGAGTCTGTTGGTATCACTAAAGATATGATTAGAGAGCAATATCGTGATTTGGCTGAAAAGCAGGCAAAACGACATCTTATTCTTGAAAAAATTATTTTGCAAGAGAAGCTCGAATTAACACCAGAAGATATGGATAAAATGTTTGAAACAATGGCAAAAGCCATGAACGCTACTGCTGATCAAATTAAAAATATGCTTAATCATGGTCAAGATAGCTCAACTTATTTTGATTACATTAAAATGATTGAGCTTGAAAAAAAGGCTATTCAACACATTATAGATAACTCAAATATGGTTGAGGTTGAACCAGAGCCTGAAACTGCTGATGTTGCTGCATCAGCTTAAAAATTTAATTTAAAAAAATTTATAGATAAAATTTATAGCATTATAATAAACAAAGGAGAACTACAGTGCCTTTAATACCAATGGTTGTTGAGCAGACCAATAGGGGCGAGCGTGCCTACGACATCTATTCAAGACTTTTAAAAGATCGAATCATATTTCTTGGCTCCGCAATTAATGATGAAGTATCAAATCTTGTTGTTGCACAGCTTCTATTTTTAGAGTCTGAAGACCCTGAAAAAGATATTAATTTTTATATAAATTCACCAGGTGGCTCTGTAACTTCTGGTTTGGCAATTTATGACACTATGCAGTATATAAAGCCAGATGTATCTACTGTATGCGTTGGTCAAGCTGCAAGTATGGGTGCACTTCTTCTTGCTGCTGGTGCTAAGGGAAAAAGATTTTCTCTTCCAAACGCAAGAATTATGATTCATCAACCTCTTGGTGGCGCACAAGGACAGGCATCAGATATTAAGATTCAGGCAAACGAGATTCTTCGCATGAAAGATGTATTAAATCAGATTCTATCTAAACATACAGAACAGAATCTTGATAAAATCTCCAACGATACGGATCGCGATTTTTTTATGTCTGGTGATGAGGCGCGTAGCTATGGAATTGTTGATCGTGTCGTAACTGACAGGGGTGATATTGAACCTTTAAAGGAGGCATAAGATACAAGCATGAGCCGTAAGAAAAAAGATGATGAGTTTTTCTGCTCCTTTTGTGGAAAGAATCAAAAAGAGGTAAAAAAGCTGATAGCAGGTCCAAGTGTTTATATCTGCAATGAGTGCGTAGGTCTTTGTGAAGAGATAATTGACGATGAAGAAAAAACAGAAAAAAAGATACTTCATAAAGGTAGAAAAAATCTTACCCCAAAGGAGATAAAAGAGGTTCTTGACTCTTATGTTATTGAACAAGATCATGCAAAAAAGGTATTGTCAGTAGCTGTATATAACCACTACAAACGCCTTGATACTGATCTTAACAAAAAAGATGAGGTTGAGATTCATAAAAGCAATATCCTACTTATTGGACCCACAGGCTGCGGAAAGACCCTTCTTGCCCAGACTTTAGCAAAATTTCTTGATGTTCCATTTGCCATTGCTGATGCGACATCTCTTACTGAAGCTGGTTATGTTGGTGAAGATGTTGAAAATATTGTCCTATCGCTTGTCCAAAATGCAGATTATGACATTGAAAAGGCACAGCGTGGAATCATCTACATTGATGAGATTGACAAAATCTCTCAACGAGGGGACAACCCATCAATTACCAGAGATGTTTCAGGCGAGGGGGTTCAGCAGGCACTTTTAAAAATTATTGAAGGGACAACCGCAAGCATTCCGCCAAAAGGTGGGAGAAAACATCCTCAACAAGATTTTGTAAAAGTTGACACATCAAATATCTTATTTATCTGCGGCGGAACATTTAACGGTCTTGAGAAGGTTATCCAACGAAGGGTTAGCAACAAATCAATGGGTTTTGGTGCAAAGGTTAGCAGCACTAAAGAAAAACCAATCGGAGAGCTTCTTGAGCAGCTTAAACCTGAGGATTTGATCAAATTTGGTCTTATCCCTGAGTTTTTAGGCAGACTTCCTGTTATTGCATCTCTTAACGAACTAAATGAATCATCTCTTATAAAGATTCTTACCGAGCCAAAAAATGCCTTAGTTAAGCAGTATCAGCGTCTTTTTGAGTTTGAGGGTATAAATCTTCAATTTACAGATGAGGCTCTAATCTCAATGGCAAAAGAGGCTGTAAAAAGAAAAGCAGGGGCAAGGGGACTTCGTGCAATAATGGAGGAGACCATGCTTGATATAATGTATGAACTCCCGTCAATAAGCGATGTGAAAGAGTGTATTGTTGGCGATGAGGTTGTGCTAAACCATGAGCCACCTATCCTTCTTTTTGAGCAGGCAAAAAAGCAGGCGTAAAAATTTCAACTACAAACTCTTTTTCTGAACTTTACCTAAAACGCCGAGACCCTCATTAAAGATGATCAATATATCAAAATTTTTTAATTCAGATGGCTATAGTAAAAATGGCTCAGATGAATCAGATGATTTAAGTAACTCTCGCAAAAATGAAATTCGGGAGTTACCTCTCCTTCCGTTAAGAGACATGGTTCTCTTCCCCCATACAGTTTCACCCGTATTTGTCGGCAGAACGAAATCTATAAACGCTCTTGCTCAGGCAATGGGGCAGGATAAACACATCTTGCTTGTAACTCAAAGTAACCCTGAGATAATAAAACCTAAAATAAATGAGATTTATAAAACAGGTACCGAAGCCACAATTTCCCAGATTGTACGGCTTCCTGACGGTACTGTAAAGATACTTGTTGAAGGTATTAGCAGAGGCAGAGTCCGCAGTATCCATGATAACTCCTCTTCAAGTTATATCTCAGTCAAATTTCTTCCGTTCGTTGAAATAGCAATGGAGCAGGCTAAAGCAGAGGCTGCAATAAGAACTGTTACTGAAGCATTTAACAATTATGCTAAACAGTCTGGCACTATCCCTAAAAATCTTCTTCAAAACTTAAACTCACTTGCGTCTGAGCCATCTCAATTTGCAGATACAATCGCTGCTCACATGCCCTTTAAACTATCTGATAAGCAAAAACTTTTAGATTCAGATATGCTTGAAGATCGATTTTTGCTCCTGTTAAAGTTGATTGAGCAGGAGATAGAGGTCTTTGCCATGTCTCAAAAGATAAAGGGCAGAGTTAAAGAGCAGATTGATAAGCTCAACAAAAAGCACTATCTGCACGAACAGATGCGGGCAATCAAAAAAGAGATGGGAGAAGAGCAAGAACCTCAGCAGGAGCTAAAACAGCTTGAGAGTCAGATTAAGCGTAAAAGATTACCAAAAGAGGCTGCTGCTGTTGTTCGCCATGAGCTTGATAAGCTAAAAAAAATGTCTCCTATGTCTTCTGAGGCAACTGTTGTTAGAAACTATATTGAGTGGATTCTTGAACTTCCATGGTACAAAAAAATTAGCAGCAAAATAGATATTGATGAGGCAGAGGCAACTCTAAACAGAGATCACTACGGGCTTGATAAACCAAAAGAGCGGATACTTGAATATCTTGCAGTTCAGATGTTGGTCAAAAAGATAAGAGGACCAATACTCTGTCTTGTTGGTCCACCTGGTGTTGGTAAAACATCACTTGCCAGATCAGTTGCCAATGCAATGGGGCGATCATTTGCAAGAATATCCCTTGGAGGTGTCAGGGACGAGGCTGAAATTAGAGGGCACAGAAGAACCTACATTGGTGCAATGCCAGGAAAAATTATCCAGACACTTAAAAAAACAGGCTACAACAATCCAGTGTTTTGTCTTGATGAGATAGATAAGATGAGCACAGATTTTCGTGGAGACCCATCAGCAGCACTTTTGGAGGTTCTTGATCCTGAACAGAATCTAACCTTTAATGACCACTATCTTGATATTGCTTACGATCTGTCTGATATACTTTTTATCACAACTGCAAACACTCTGCATGACATTCCTGCCCCTTTGCAAGATAGAATGGAGATTATTAGAATACCGGGTTACACTGAAAACGAAAAAGAGCAGATTGCAAATGGTTTTTTGATTCCAAAACAGATTGAGCTAAACGGGCTTAAGGCTCACTCTGTGGTTTTTTCTAAAGATGCTGTTTTATCTATTATAAAAAAATATACTCGTGAAGCTGGAGTCAGAAATTTAGAGCGTGAAATATCTGCTGTTTTAAGAAAACTTGCAAAACAGATAGTTCAAACACGAACTAAAGAGTCTAAATTAGAACAAATAGGAACGGAGCATAATTTAGAGCCAATAACTTCAGAGAGTTTAATCAAATATCTTGGCAAGCCCAAGTTTAGAAACAGCGTGCTTGAAAAAGAGGATAGAGTTGGAATTGTAAATGGACTTGCATGGACTCAAGCTGGAGGCGAGCTTCTTACTATTGAAACTGTTACTATGCAGGGTAAGGGAAATGTCTCTGTAACTGGAAAACTTGGCGAGGTTATGAAGGAGTCTGCAAGTGCTGCAATGAGTTATGTCCGTTCACGCTCTAACTCTCTTGGTATTCGTGAAGATTTCTACAAAGACCTTGATATTCATATCCATGTTCCTGAAGGGGCTATCCCAAAAGATGGACCATCTGCTGGTATTGCAATGTGTACAGCACTGGTATCTGTATTGACAGATAGACCAGTAAAAAGAAGAGTAGCCATGACAGGAGAGATCACACTAAGAGGTCGGGTGCTTCCAATCGGTGGACTAAAAGAGAAACTGATTGCAGCCCACGCAAGCGGTATTACAACGGCAATAGTTCCAAAAGATAATGATAAAGACCTTTCAGAGATTCCAAGCTCAATACAAGATGAACTTAATATTGTCTTGGTCGAAGATATGGGTGAGGTTTTATCAACAGCTTTATCGTAAAATCTCATTGTATAAAAAAAGAGAGGCAATCATTAAGATAAGTCGATTTTTTGCTTGACACTAAATATCAATACTGCTAAATAGTGGCTCACTTTTGAGGTGAGGAAACTGAGAGGAATAGCGGGCGAATAACTCAGTTGGTAGAGTGCAACCCTTACAAGGTTGAAGTCACAGGTTCGAGCCCTGTTTCGCCCACCACTTATCACAAAAGCAAATTCGCGGGGGCGTAGTTCAGTTGGTTAGAACGCCTGCCTGTCACGCAGGAGGTCGCCGGTTCGAGCCCGGTCGCTCCCGCCATAAGAAAATAGGAGGGATTTATGGTTTTTAATCATAAATCCCTTTTTGCTTTTTGGCTGATTTCTTATCCATATTCAAGTTTTTTAAAAATCAACAAAAAATGGCTTAACACTATTTAAGATATTGCAAAGCCAAACCAAAATAGATATAAAAACATGGAACCTGAATTAACTCACATAAGCAGACTAAGGGGCTTACTAACCATTCAATCTGCCCATAAAAAGATATTCCTCACCCTCTTTTTCACAATATTTGCAACTGTAACTGGTGTTGGTATTGTGGTGCCTCTTTTGCCAATATATGCAAATAAAATGGGGGCTACTGGCATATATGTTGGACTAATATTTGGCTCTTTTTCACTCTCCAGAACACTCCTGCTCCCCTATTTTGGTCGGCTCTCTGATAAAAAAGGGCGAAAACCCTTTATTGTTGTGGGTCTTGCTGGATACGCACTTGTCTCTTTGGCTTTTCTTATGACATCTACTGTCTCATCTCTTATTATCATACGCTCTCTTCAAGGGATAGCCTCTGCTATGGTAATGCCTGTTGTTCAAGCCTATGTTGGAGAGATAACCCAAGAGGGTATGGAGGGTCAATCCATGAGCCTATTTAACCTCTCGATGTTTGCAAGTTTGAGTCTTGGACCTGTAATGGGCGGTCTTATTAATGATATTTGGTCCCTTGATGCTGCTTTTGTCTGCATGGGTTTTCTATCGCTTGTAGGTCTTGCTCTATCCATAACCCAGCTTCCATCAATTAACAATGAGTTCATAAAATTTAAAGAGCGTCCGCCAATTGCATGGGCACTGCTTG
Source organism: Desulfamplus sp. (assembly GCA_015232465.1). Lineage (GTDB taxonomy): Bacteria > Desulfobacterota > Desulfobacteria > Desulfobacterales > Desulfobacteraceae > Desulfamplus. The sequence goes on along the minus strand of JADFZO010000039.1, from coordinate 8,432 downwards.
TAAAAGATGTGGAGTTGACGGGATTTTTTATATACAGGTTTGTCTATACCTGCTGCATAGGGATTATTTGGTGCTTTATTCCTATACTTGCACAGAGCCGAATACACGAGCTTTCTGGCTCAGATATGGGTATTTTAGTAACTCTTGGTGTCTTTATTAGCGGACTTCTTCAACTTCCAATGGGATATGTTGCTGATAGGTTTAACCGCCGCGTAATGGTTGTTGGTGGCGGAATCTTATGTGCTGCATCAATGTTTATGATGTTTAAATCAACATCTTACGCCCAATTTATTCTCTCTGTCTCTCTTTTTGGGGTGGGGGGTGGTATCTCTATGCCTCCTCTCATGGCTTTGACACTGGTAAAAGGTTCTAAAATGGAGGCAATGGGTGCTGTTATGGCAATTATAACAGTTGCTCATAGCCTTGGAATGATGGCAGGCTCAATGGGTGCTGGCATTGCAATGGACTATTTCACACTTGAGACTATATTTCCTTGTGGAGCTATTATAATGGTTTTAGGCGTTATACTGTTTGCATCATTTACCATTAATATTAAACAAAAAACTTAATATAGATTAAAACATGAGCATAGAGATTAAACCACCATTAAAGCATATTCAGTCAGAAAATGTATCCATTCTTCCATCAATGGATAGAGTATCACCAGTCTTGTTTGATGAAAAAAAGTTAAAACATAGCAGCCCTCTATCAGAGTATGAAAAATCAGGCTATGTTATAGCCCATTTTGTCGAAAAGTTTATAGAGACAGATGCAGGTCCAATTCCAGTAGTCAAAAGAGATTTGACTCTTAGAGATAGAGTGGAAACTTTAGGTGCAAGAAGTGGGCTTACGCGTAACAACTATCGCATCGCACCAGGGCTTTATGCTATTGGAAAGCCAGACCAAAATTCAGAGGTTCTTGTTACTGCAAATTTTAAACTTACATTTGATATTTTAAGATCAAGTATTAACTCTATCAGTGCGTGGATTTTAGTTCTTGATAGTTTTGGGGTTAATGTCTGGTGCGCTGCTGGTAAGGGTACATTTTCCACTCAAGAGTTGGTCAATAGGATTAATAAATCTGGTTTAGAACGTATCCTAAATCACAGAAGAGTTATTTTGCCTCAACTTAGTGCTACTGGTGTAAAAGCAAGAGATGTTAAAAAGATGTGTGGTTTTACCGTTATATTTGGTCCTATTAGGGCATCTGACATTGCTCTATTTTTACAAAATAGGAAAAAAGCTAATGCAGATATGCGTCAAGTAACTTTTACATTCAAAGAGCGTCTAATTTTAACACCAATTGAGCTAAATATAGCCTTTAAGCCTCTTATCATTACTACTTTGGCTATTTTTATTATCTCTGGAATATCTCATAAGATTTTTTCACTGGAAAACAGCTTAAATAGGGGCTTAACAGCTCTTATTTTTCTATTAATAGGGGTTTTATCAGGTGCTTTAATAACCCCAACCTTTTTACCATTTATCCCATTTAGAGAGTTTGCAGCAAAAGGGGCTTTAAGTGGATTTATTCTTGCATTTTGTGTGCTTGTTCTATTTTCAGTCAAATCAAATATCACCTATTTTAGCACATCTTCAAGCCTTTCCTTGTTACTTTTTAGCACTGCAGTAAGCTCTTGGTTTGCAATGAACTTTACTGGAGCAACTCCATTTACATCACCATCAGGTGTTGAAAAGGAGATGAGACGATTTATCCCTTTTCAGGCATCAGCAGCGATTTTATCGCTTATTCTTTGGCTCTATTCTGGATTCTAATTTGGAGAGTATCAAATGAGAGATATAAGATATTTAGATGACGTTGCAACCTTAATCTTTGATAAAGAGGCTTGTGTGGGTTGCAGTTTATGCACTGTGGTTTGTCCTCATGGTGTTTTTGAATTAATTGATGGTAAGGCTAAAATTGTTGATCTTGATGGCTGCATGGAGTGCGGAGCTTGTGTTAATAACTGCCCTGTGAATGCCCTTAAGGTTACACCTGGCGTTGGTTGAGCTGAGTATATTATCCAGGTCTGGATAAAGGGAAAAGAGCGTGCTTCATGCGGCGGCGTTGGTGGCTGCTGTTAAATGGTATGCTAATATGTATAGTTGTTAATTTTGTCTTGTAGGTTCTACGATTTTATTACTATTAATTTATAAAAAGGAGCAAAATATGGCAAAACCAGAAGAGATGTATCAGTGTCAAACTGTAAATTGTGGATATATCTATAACCCTGACAAGGGAGATAAAAAGGGAAAAATCCCTAAAGATACAAAGTTCAATGAGCTGCCAGATGACTGGAGATGTCCAATTTGTGGAGCGAGCAAAAAAGCATTTAAGGCACTTGGTTAGAAAAGAGCCGAGCTTTAGCGACATGTGCAGTTGTAGAGACGCTTTATCGGTGCGTCTCTACAGTATAATAATAATCTGCTAACTATCTTTAACTACACTTGCGGTCTTGGATAAAGCCCGCTTCTCTCCACAATCTCTGGCACCTTTTCCTCCCACTCGATAGCCATTATGTGGAAACCCGCAACCCCTTCAACCTCTTTTAGTCTTTGGATTGCCTCAACACAGATGTTAATACCCTCTTCTGCCTGTTTATCTTTTGGTACACCTGACAGGCGGGCAATTATCTCATCTGGTACGTCCATTCCCGGAACACGATTTTTCATATATTTTGCCATTCCAGCAGATTTCATTGGAGTCATGCCAGCCATGATAAATACCTTTTCGTGCAGGCCTCTTTCCCTGACTCTTCTCATCCACTCCTCAAATTTATCAAGGTTGTAGATGCACTGGGTCTGGATAAATTCTGCACCACAAGCAATTTTTTTAGCAAGACGCGGAACACGGATTTCAAACGGATCAGCAAAAGGGTTAGCAGCAGCACCAACAAAAATATTTGGTGGACGCTTAATATCGTCTCCTCCTAAAAATTTGCCATCATCTCTCATTCTTCTGACTGTCTGAATCAACTGCATTGAATCCAAATCATGAACATTCTGACCCTGCTTGCAATCCCCAAAACTTTGATGGTCTCCGCTCAAACAGAGCATGGTGTTTATGTTAAAAGATGCAGCACCAAGCAGATCGCTCTGAAGTGCTATTCTGTTTCTGTCCCTTGTAACCATCTGAAGAACTGGCTCAAGTCCCATCTGTTTTACATGGATACAGGCAGCAAGAGAGCACATTCTTGTTACAGCAGTCTGATTATCCGTAGTATTTATGGCATCTACATGATTTTTAATAAGCTCTGCCTTTTCTGTTACAGCTTTAGGATCACTGCCTCTTGGTGGACCGCATTCAGAAGTTACAGCAAGATGCCCCATCTTTAAAATTGCTTCTAATTTACTTGATGTTCTGAGTTCGCCTGATGCTTTTAATTCTTCCAATGTTCTTAAGCTCATACCTGCACATCCTCCCTTACAACCTTTCTTGGTCCGCCTGCCCGTTCTGTTGACCAGTCCTTGATAGGTGCTACAATTTCATAATCGTCGAGTCTTCCAAGGTCTCTTAATCTGTCAATAATAAGCTGCCATGCACAGTCAAGCTCTTTATTTATTTCGCATTTGCCTTTGCTTGAGCCTCCGCAAGGTCCATTCATAACCCGTTTTGCACATCTTGAGATTGGGCAGATTCCGCCAGTTCTTGCAAGAATACATGAACCACAAGCCTGACAACGCTCTGTCCACATACCCCTTTGTTCATTTGCACCAAGAAAACAGGTGTTTACTCCCGGAAGCAGCGGCGTTGAGTGGTATTTTTCTGCTGTAAACTGAACCCCAACTCCGCAGGCAAGGGAAAGAATGGCATCATAATTGTCAACTATACCACGAATTTCTTCTAAATACTCGTGGTCGCATTGACGCTCTAAAGTTCTTTCTTCAATCTTCTTTTCATTACCCTCTTTTATAAAGTGCATTCTTAAAGTTGATGCAAGAACCTCAACCTCTTTTTTGCCGCCTGCTTCGCATACTGTAACGCATTCATTACAACCAAGTATGAGAAGTCTCTTGTAATCTTTAACCTCTTGTATAATCTCTTCAATGGGCTTTTTACTTGCTATTATCATCTTTAAAACCTCATATAGTTTTTATGAAATTATTTATCATGCAGCCTGTTTTTTCGCCTGAAGTGCAACTTTAACAGGATTTGGTCCAAGTTCACGAATTTTGTTATCCATCTCAATTGAGTATTGTGCAAAAAGAGGACCTTCTCCAGAAGAGAGGTTATACATCTTGACTCTTTCGCCTCCAACTCCAATTTGATCAAGGATTTTTGCAGCCTGCTCAACTCTTTTTCGAGCACGGAAATTGCCGCTTTTAAAATGACAATCACCCTCCATGCAGCCAACCACATAGACACCATCTGCCCCTTTTTCAAATGCCCGCAAAATATGAATAACATCAATCTTACCTGTGCATGGAAGACGGATAATTCTAAAGTTTGCAGGGCATTTTAATCTCATCGAACCTGCCAGGTCCGCAGCAGAGTAGCCTCAATAGTTACAGCAAAAAGCGAGAATTACAGGGTCAAAATCAGATGAATTTGTCATAATTAAATTACCCCCTCCAGCAAGGCTTCAACCTTACTTAGCAATTGATTATCCTCATACCAGTTAAGTTTAATGGTTTTAGCTGGGCACTCTGACGCACACACTCCGCATCCATGACAGAGAGCGGGGTCAATATAACTTACACCCTCTTCATTTATTTTTGGCACATTGTATGGACATGAACGGACACAAATAAGGCATGATGCACAGTTGTCTTGATTGACCTCAGCCGTAACAGCAGACAGGGTAAGATGATCCTGAGACAGGAATGTCGTTGCCCTTGATGCAGCAGCCATAGCCTGAACTATAGTCTCTGTTATGAGTTTTGGACTGTGTGCAGTTCCGCAGATGAAAATACCCTCTGTGGCAGCTTCAACAGGTTTTAGTTTGACATGAGCCTCAATAAAGAAACCTTCACGGTTGCGTCCAGTCTTGAGAATGGTTGAAAGCTCCTCAGTGTCAGCAGCCTGAACTCCAGCACTTAAAGTTACAAGGTCAGCGTCAACAGAGACCTTTCTTCCAAGAACGTGGTCAGTAAATGTTACAGTAAGAGTATCGCTTCCATCACTGTTTTTCTCAACAACAGGTGGATTATCAGGAGTAAATCTGAAAAAGAGAACGCCTTTTTTTCTTGCCTCAGTGTAATACTCTTCAAGCATTGCATACATTCTCATATCTCTGTAGAGAATAAAGACATCAGCATCAGGATTTAGCTCTTTAATGTGAAGGGCATTCTTTACAGCATTCTGACAGCAAACTCTTGAGCAGTTTAGATTTTTCTCATTTCTTGAACCAACGCACTGAATCATCACAACCTGATTTAAGTCATCTGCCCCATCCTCTTCCAATCGACGACCAAGCTCAAGCTGCGTTACAACTATGTTGCTCTTTTTGTAGAAATACTCATTCTCCTCTGGCTGATACTCATTTGCACCAGTTGCAATAATCATAACTCCATGCTCAATTTTACGCTCATACATACCCGGACCCACCAAAACCTCAGTGGTGAAATTGCCCTTATATCCTGTAAAATCAACAATCAAGGACTGCTTTAAAACCTGAATTTTCGGGTGAGCCTCAACCTCTGCTGCAAGTTTTTTCACATATTCGCGGATATTTGCCCCCTCAATGGTTTTGTAAAGTTTGTTAGCAAGACCGCCAAGTTGAGCCTCTTTTTCAACCAGCACAACATCAAACCCCTGATCAGCAAGACCCTTTGCAGCAGTCATTCCAGCCACACCGCCACCAATTACCAAAGCACGAACAACTACGGTAATCTTCTTTTCATGGAGCGGTTGAAGAGTTGCTGCCCTTGCAACTGCCATTCTGACCAAATCTTTTGCTTTGTTTGTTGCCTTTGCTGGCTCGTGAAAGTGCATCCATGAATCTTGATTACGAATATTTGCCATCTCAAAGAGATATTTGTTAAGCCCGCTCTTTTCCAAAGTATCCATAAAAATAGCCTCATGGGTCTTTGGTGTGCATGAGGCTACCACAACACGATTGAGCTTTTGCTCGGTTATAATCGCCTTCATGTTATCTTGAGCATCTTGAGAGCAGGTAAAGAGATTTTCTCCAACATAAACAACATTAGGAAGAGTTGCAGCATAATTAGAGACAGCCTCAACATCAACGATTCCAGCAATGTTTATTCCGCATTTGCAGACAAACACGCCGATTCGTGGCTCTTCTCCTGTAATATCTCGCTCTTCAACAACTTCAACGCTCTTTGTGCAGCTATTTCGTGCCGCGATTAACTGGATTCCAGCAGCACAAGCAGCTCCGCTTGCCTCTGTTACAGATGATGGAATATCTTTTGGACCTTGGAAAACTCCAGATACAAATACACCATCTCTTGTGGTGGCAAGTGGGTTAAATATGGAGGTTTTTGCAAATCCGTATTTATCCAGCTCAACACCAATACTCTTTGCTAAAGCACGATTCTCTTCTGGAACAACAAGACCTACAGAGAGAATAACCATGTCAAACTCCTCTTTTTGGAGATTGCCAGCCTCATCAACATAATTCAGGATAAGATTTCCAGTATCTCTATCTTCATCAACAGAGTGAACTCGAGATTTTACAAATCTAACCTTTTGCTCATCTCTTGCTCTGATGTAGTATTTTTCATAATCTTTGCCAAAGGTTCGCATATCCATATTAAAGATTGCGCAATCAAGCTCATGGTGCGAATGCTCTTTTGCAATCATAGCATCTTTTACAGCATACATGCAGCAAACTGATGAACAGTAGCCATTACCGCATTTATTGTTATCTCGTGAACCTATACATTGCAGCCATGCGATCTTTTCAGGCTCTTTTTCATCAGATGGTCGAACAAGATGACCCATTGTTGGACCGCCAGCACTTAAGATACGCTCAAACTCAAGGCTTGTCATAACATTAGGTGAGCGTTTATACATATAAATATCATCAAGTTTGGTTGGATCATAAGGACGGCTTCCAGAAGTCATAATAACAGAACCAACAGAAAGGTTTTTGTAAACCACCTGCTGACAGTGATCAATTGCACCAGCAAGACACGCTTCAACGCACTGATAGCACTCAGAGCAGATACCGCAGGCAAGACATCTTGTTGCCTCCTGAACAATCGCCTCCTCTGGCAGACCACAGGTAACTTCGCAGAAATTGCCTTCACGCTCTGCAACGGCTATTTTGCTCGGATTAATTCTTGGGCGTGGTTTTTGTTTCAAAACCTCTGTAATATCTGGCTTTTCATAATCAAGCTCTTTTTTATGCGCTTGAGATAATTTATCAATCACCTCTTGTGATTTTAAATCTTCTCCTTGTATGAATTTGTGCATACTGTCTGCTGCTTGTTTACCTGAGGCAACAGCATCAACAACTGATCTTGGTCCATAAAAGACATCACCACCAGCAAAGACCCAAGGAATTGGAGTTTGAAGAGTTACAGGGTCAGCAGATAGACCGCCTCTTGGAGTAACAGTAATCTCTTGAGATTTTGCAAACTCAAGTTCAGCACTCTGACCAATCGCAACAATAACGTAATCAGCATCAATGGTTATAAGGTCTGTTTCGTCATACTGGGGATTGAATCTGCCCTGCTCATCAAAAACAGATGTGCATTTTTTAAATTCCACACCACCTACATTGTCGTTCGTATCTGCTTTTGGGATAAAACGAACAGGTCCACGGCTATTGACGATTTTAACCTTCTCCTCAAGAGCCTCTTCAACCTCATAATCCCAAGCAGGCATTTTGACTCTCTCTTCTAAGCAGACCATTGTAACATCTTTTGAGCCAAGTCTTCTTGCAGTTAAAGCAACGTCAATCGCAACATTTCCACCACCAATTACAATAACTTTACCCAGAAGAGGCTCGCAGCTTGTTGTAAGTGGCTCACCATTCTCATTTCTTGCCTCACAATTATGAAGAGCAGCTTCTCTTAAAAAATTAACACCTTTGAGAACTCCTTGCAGATTTTCACCAGATACACCAAGTCCACGACTTCCATGAAGCCCAGTTGCAAGAAAAAGTGTGCTGTAACCATCTTTTTTTAAGCCTTCAAGAGTTATATCTTTGCCAAACTCAACACCAGTTTTTATCTCAACGCCCATACTCTCAATAACTCTGATCTCTCTTTGAAGCTCTCTGTCTGGCAGACGATATTCAGGAATTCCAACTGCCATCATACCGCCTTTTACAGGTAGTTTTTCAAAGACCGTAACTTTGTATCCTTTTTTTGCCATGTAGTAGGCAGCAGTAAGACCCGCGGGACCAGAGCCTACAATTGCAATTTTTTCATTACGTTTTTCAGCAACTTCAGGAATATAAGGTGATTCTGAAGCAAAATCAGTATCAGCTAAAAATCTGTGAAGATATTGGATCGCAAGA
>JADFZO010000038.1 GCA_015232465.1 Desulfamplus sp. | reverse complement strand
AATAAGTGTATTTCGCCTGTACGTATTGGTGTGAGAGAGCTGGAAAATGGTAAAAAGGTGAGATTCTGCAGAAAATGCAATGAACAGATTGATGCCTAAGAATGCAGCTTAAGGAGTAAAAAAGTTGAGCCTTAAAGATATATATCAAAAAGAAGTGATACCAGAGCTGAAACAAACTTTTGGTTATCAAAATCCGATGCAGATTCCAATGTTGGAAAAGATTGTGTTAAATATAGGACTTGGAGAAGCTATCAAAAATGTCAAATTGCTTGATTCTGCAGCAGCAGATTTAGCTCTAATTGCTGGTCAGAAGCCTGTAATCACAAAGGCTAAAAAATCTATAGCTTCATTTAAACTTCGTGAGGGTATGCCTATTGGTTGCATGGTAACGCTTCGCAAAGATAAAATGTATGACTTTTTAGATAAATTGATTAATATTGCACTTCCTCGTGTGCGTGACTTCAGAGGTGTATCTGGCAAAGCATTTGACGGAAGAGGCAATTATAGCCTCGGCATAAAAGAACATATAATTTTTCCTGAGATTGACTATGATAAGACAGACAGCATTAAAGGGTTGAATGTCTCTATAGTTACGACAGCAAAGACAGACGAAGAGGGCAAAACACTCCTGAAGCTATTTGGGATGCCTTTCAAAAATTAGGAGGGAATTTTGGCAAAAAAGTCTCTTATTGTTAGGGCTGAACGGAAGCAAAAGTTTGAAGTTCGTGCTTACAATCGATGCCCAATATGTGGAAGACCCAGAGCTTTTATCAGAAAAGCAGGTATATGCAGAATCTGTTTTAGAAATCTTGCATCTGCTGGAAGATTACCTGGTGTTACAAAATCAAGTTGGTAATAAATAAAATCAAATGGATTAAGATTTAATAATTTTTAGAATTTAGCAATACAGAAATAATAGAATAGAATCTGAAATCAGGAGATAAATATGGCAATGAGTGATCCAATAGCGGACATGCTCACAAGAATCAGAAATGGTGGAAAGGCTGAGTTCGCAAAAGTGGATATCCCCGGGTCCAAATTGAAAGTTGAGATGGCGCGGGTGCTAAAAGAGCAGGGGTATATAAAAAATTATAAATTCCTGGAAGATAACAAGCAGGGTATATTGCGTGTATATTTAAAGTATTTTGGCAAAAAACCTGCGATTTATGGACTTGAAAGAGTGAGTAAACCCAGCAGAAGGGTATATAAAAAGTCCAAAGATATAAAACCGGTTTTAAATGGTCTTGGAATATCCATTTTATCCACTTCAAAAGGTTTGATGACGGATAAGCAGGCAAGAAACGAGAATGTGGGCGGTGAAGTCCTCTGTAATATTTGGTAGACAGGAGGGATATATGTCACGAATAGGTAAAAAACCGATCCAGATTCCAGAAAAGGTTAAAATCTCTATTGATAATGAGACATTAACTGTTGATGGACCTAAAGGCTCATTAACCAGAGGTCTGAATCCGGCTGTACAAATTAATATTGAAGATGGAGTTCTACGTGTTTCACCAGATAATCAAGAAGATCGTAAGATGGTAGCTCTTCAAGGTATGTATCGTGCTTTAATCCAAAATATGGTTACTGGAGTAACAAACGGCTACGAGAAGACGCTTTTACTAAGTGGAATTGGATATAGGGCTGAGTTGAATGGTAATACTATTGTATTGAATGTTGGCTACTCTAACCCTGTCAATTTTGATCTTCCTGCGGGAATCTCTGCACGAGTAGAAAAAAATACCCAAATAATACTATCTGCAATTGATAAAGAGAGTTTAGGTGAAACTGCTGCTAACATCAGAAGAATAAGACCACCAGAACCATATAAGGGAAAGGGCATTATGTATTCTGATGAGACAATAATCAAAAAAGCTGGTAAGTCTGCAGCAAAATAATTAAAATCGGGAATAAAAATTTTATGGCAAATACATCTGAAAAATATATCTCAAGAATTAAGAGAAAAAAGAGAATCAGAAAAAAATTGACGGGCACAGATGAGCGTCCCAGACTCAATATATTTAGAAGTGCCTCTCATATATATGCCCAGATAATTAACGATATTGAGGGCAATACTATTGTTTCTGCATCTACCCTTGATAAAGAGTTCAAAGATACTGGTAAAAAGGGTGGTAATAGAGACGCAGCAGTTACTATTGGGAAAATTGTGGCTAAGAGGGCGATTGACAAGGGGATTACTAAAGTGGTTTTCGACAGAAATGGATTTCTATATCATGGTCGGGTGAAAGCACTTTCAGACGGAGCCCGCGAAGCTGGGTTGCAATTCTAAATTTAAGGAGGATATCCCTTGGTCAGCAAACAAACAGAAGAGAGTCAGTTGATTGATAAGGTTGTTAGGATCAACAGAGTTGCAAAGGTTGTAAAAGGTGGAAGAAATTTTAGTTTTAGTGCCCTTTGTGTTGTAGGAGATGGCGAAGGTAGTGTTGGTTTTGGTCTTGGTAAGGCTGGCGAGGTTCCTGAGGCTATTCGTAAAGGTGTTGAAAAGGCGAAAAGGAGCATGACAAAGGTCGCTATACTTGATGGAACAATACCATTTGAGGTTGTTGGCCGCTCTGGTGCTGGTAGAGTTCTGTTAAAGCCAGCCTCTCCTGGAACTGGTGTAATTGCAGGTGGAGCGGTTCGTGCGGTTCTTGAGGCTGCTGGTGTTACTGACATATTGACCAAATGTATTGGAACTAATAATACACATAATGTTGTCAGAGCAACTATGGCTGGATTGAAGAGATTAGAGACAAAAGAAGAGGTCGCTAAACGTCGTGGACTTAGACCCGAAGATTTATAGTCGGGATTATAAGAGAATTATAGTGGAGAGACGAATAATGTCTGGTAAAGTGAGATTAACACAGATAAGAAGCCTCATTGGGCGTCCTGAAAAACATCGAAGAATCCTTCGTGCATTGGGGTTAAAACGGATGCACATGACAGTGGAGCATAATATGAATCCTGCAATTATGGGCATGGTCAAAAAAGTTCCTCATCTTGTCAGTGTAGAGGAGGTTTAATAATGAAGTTGCATGAACTGGCACCAGCCGAGGGTAGCAGACACAAAAGAAAGAGAGTAGGGCGTGGACCTGGCTCAGGCATGGGGAAAACATCTACAAAAGGTCATAAAGGGTTAAAAGCCCGATCAGGAGGTGGCGTAAGACCAGGATTTGAGGGTGGTCAAATGCCTCTGCATAGAAGACTACCTAAGCGTGGATTTAAAAATATTCACAGAGATGTTGTAGCTATTGTGAATGTTGCTGATCTTGATCGGTTTGAATCTGGTATGATAATTGATGAGCTTGCATTGAGAAGTATTGGGCTTATTAAAGGTTCTATTGACAAGGTTAAAATACTTGGAAATGGTGAGGTTACTAAGGCTTTCTCACTTAAAAACTGCCTTGTTAGCAACACAGCAAGACAAAAAATTGAGACTGCTGGCGGAAACATCGAACAGTGATTAATCTTTAAGAAAGTAATTTAATCTGAGGTTTTTATTAATAATGATTCAAAGCGGATACCAGAATATACTTAAACTTCCAGAGCTTAAAAGAAAGTTGCTTATCACACTTGCACTGCTTTTTGTCTATCGTATAGGGGTGCATGTTCCGACACCTGGAATTGATGCTGCAGCATTAGCCTCTTTTTTTGACAGCACCAAAGGCACTCTGTTTGCGATGTTTAATATGTTTTCAGGCGGTGCACTTGAAAACCTTTCGGTGTTTGCCCTTGGAATAATGCCATATATTAGTGCTTCAATTATTCTTCAATTGATGACTGTGGTTGTTCCGCATCTTGAGCAGCTATCAAAAGAGGGTGAACATGGTAGAAAAAAGATCACCCAATACACAAGATATGGAACAGTGGTATTAAGTATTATTCAGGGATTTGGCATCAGTGTTGGACTTGAGGCGATGACATCTCCAGCGGGTGCTCCTGTTGTGATGTATCCTGGCTGGGGGTTTCGTATCGTTACTGTCATAACTCTTACAGCTGGAACAGCCTTTATAATGTGGCTAGGAGAGCAAATTACTGAAAGAGGTATTGGAAACGGTATATCGCTTATAATTTTTGCTGGAATTGTGGCAAGAATGCCAATCGCAATTGGTAATACCATTCGCCTTGTTTCAACTGGTGAGATGGGGATATTTGTTGTTATTATTCTTATTGTTCTGATGGTTCTTGTGATTGGTTGTATTATTTTTATGGAGCAGTCTCAAAGAAGAATACCTGTGCAATATGCAAAAAGGGTTGTTGGTCGTAAAATGTATGGCGGTCAGACTTCTCACCTTCCATTGAAGATTAATACTGCTGGTGTTATTCCACCAATTTTTGCATCTTCCATAATAATGTTTCCAGCCACTATAGCAAATTTTATTGACATTCCGTTTATGAAAAGCGTAGCTGCTGCAATGAGTCCTGATACGTTGCTCTATAATCTTATCTATGTTGGCTTTATTGTCTTTTTCTGTTTTTTTTACACTGCTGTAACTTTTAATCCTGATGATGTTGCAGAGCGTATGAAGAAGAACGGCGGTTATATACCCGGCATACGACCTGGTAAAAAGACCGCCGAGTACATTGATAAGGTTTTAACACGGATAACTCTTGGCGGTGCCATGTATGTCTCAGCGGTATGTGTTCTTCCTACAATGCTTATGACAAACTTTAATGTACCATTCTACTTTGGTGGTACAGCACTGCTTATTGTTGTAGGTGTTGCGATTGACACAATATCTCAGATTGAAACTCACATGATCTCAAGAAATTATGAGGGTTTTTTAGGTAAAGCAGGGGCAATAAAGGGAAGAAGATAACTTTTTTAAATCTGAAAATTCCAACAGTGTAAGGGTGAGTGGACTAACAAGGGAGTGAATGTATATGGCAAAAGAGGAACCTATAAAAGTTGAGGGCACTGTACTTGAGACATTGCCAAATGCCATGTTTAAGGTTGAACTTGATAATAAGCATCAGCTCCTTGCACATATTTCAGGCAAGATGAGAATGCATTTTATTAAAATTCTGCCCGGTGATAAGGTGACCGTAGAGTTGTCACCATACGATCTGTCACGTGGCAGAATTACCTATCGTTATAAATAGCATATATGCTGATTAAATAATTTATTACATAAAATAATATAACTTATTGTAACTATTCTTTATACAGCATATTTTTTGGGAGTAAAAAATAATGAAAGTCAGAGCTTCAGTAAAGAAAATATGTAAAGATTGTAAGATTATCCGTAGATCTGGAGTTGTCAGGGTAATATGTATAAACAAACGTCATAACCAGAGGCAAGGATAGGGGGGTACATAGCGTGGCGAGAATTGCAGGCGTAGATTTACCTAAAAATAAACATATAGTGATTGCATTGACAGGTATTTATGGTATAGGCAGAAGCAGATCCATGAATATAATTACCGAGGTTGGTCTTGATCCAACTATGAAAGCTGAAGAGCTTACAGAAGAGCAGGTAAACGATATAAGAAAAATCATTGACAGTAAGTATAAAGTTGAAGGTGAACTTAGAGCTGAAACTTCAATGAATATAAAAAGGCTTATGGATCTGGGATGCTATCGCGGGCTTCGTCATAGAAAATCTCTTCCGTGTCGTGGTCAGAGGACAAGCACAAATGCCAGAACAAGAAAAGGTCCAAAACGTGCTGCTGTTAAAAAGAAAAAGTAAGTATAGTTTTATGACACTTTAAATGTTTATTTAACTTTATTATTTAGGCATAATGCTAAACAGGATAGATAGGAAATCTAATGGCGAAAAAAGCAAAAAAAACAGTAACAAAGAAAAAGGTTAAAAAGAATATATCAACAGGAGTTGTTCATATTCAATCAACTTTCAATAATACTATTATAACAATAACTGATGAGACAGGAAATACCATATCCTGGTCAAGTTCAGGTATTCAGGGATTTAAGGGTTCTCGTAAAAGTACTCCCTTTGCATCAAAAATGGCTGCTGAGGATGCAGGTGCTAAAGCTATGGAACATGGAATGAAAAACGTTAGTGTTTATGTAAAAGGTCCTGGTGCAGGCAGAGAATCGGCATTAAGGGCGTTACATGCACTTGGTTTTAATATTTCTATGATAAAAGATGTTACCCCTGTGCCTCATAACGGATGTCGTCCGCCAAAGAGAAGAAGGGTTTAATTTTAAAAGGTCTATTTACCCTGTTGATAGGTTTTATATGTTTACCTTTTCCATAGGTTTTATATAAGGAGGAAAACGTTGTCACGTTATAGAGGTTCTGTCTGCCGTCAATGCAGACGCGAAAATATGAAGTTGTTTCTTAAAGGAGATCGCTGCTTTTCTGATAAGTGCAGCTTTGATAGAAGGGCATATCCACCTGGTCAGCATGGTCAAAGACGTGGAAAGAGTTCTGATTATGGTATTCAGTTAAGAGAGAAACAGAAAGTCAGAAGAATTTACGGAATTTCTGAAAAGCAGTTTAGAATTATCTTTGCTAATGCTGATCGCCAAAAGGGTATTACTGGTATAAACCTTTTAACTCTTTTAGAAAGAAGGCTTGATAATGTTGTATTTAGGCTTGGTTTCACAAGCTCAAGAACACAAGGAAGACACTTTGTGATGCACAACCATTTTTTAGTCAATGGAAAAAGAGTTAATATCCCCTCTTATGTTATTCAGAACGGAGATGTCATTGAACTAAGAGAGAAGAGCAAAAATATAAAAGCCATTTCCGACTCTGTAGAGACAGTTGTAAGAAGAGGAATACCACAGTGGCTTGAACTTGATAAAGATGGATTAAAAGGGGTGGTTAAATCACTTCCTAACCGTGAAGATATTACACTGCCCATACAGGAACAGCTGATTGTAGAGCTCTATTCAAAATAGTTTAAATAGGGTTAGCAGTTTGTCCTAAGATTATATCAGGAGATAAACAATGTCATCAGATGAACTTGTATATGTAAACTGGCATGAGATGATCAAGCCAGAAAAGGTGGTTGTTACAACGACTTCTACATACGGTAAATTTGTATGTGAACCCCTTGATAGGGGTTTTGGAATAACAATAGGTAATTCTCTGAGGCGTATCATTCTCTCTTCCCTTTATGGTGCAGCTATTGTCTCTGTAAAGTTTGAGGACGCACTTCATCAATATAGTGTTATACCTAATGTCAGAGAAGATGTTTCTGAAATAATAATGAATCTTAAGGCTGTACAGCTTAAGATTGACAGCTTAGAAGATAAAATTTTAACAGTCAATTTTGAAGGAGAGGGCAATCTAACTGCCGCACATCTTCAGGGGATTACTGCTGGTGTGCAAGTATTAAACCCCGATCAACATATTGCAACTCTGTCAAAGGGCGGCGTGCTCAAAATGACATTAAAGGTAAAGAGTGGTAAAGGATTTTCATTAGCATCTGCTAATAATGATCCTGACGCACCTGTTGGCACCATTCCCATAGATAGCGTTTTCTCACCTATAAGAAGGGTTAAATATGTGGTTGGCACATCTCGAATTGGTCAAAAAACAGACTACGATAAATTGACCATAGAGGTCTGGACAGATGGCAGCGTTACTCCTGAGGATTCAGTTGCCTTTGCAGCTAAAATTCTCAAAGAGCAGATGAATCCTTTTATAAATTTTGATGAAGATATTGAGCCTGAACGGGAAGAGAGAGAGCACGATCGAGCTGTTAAAAATTTCAATGAGAATCTCTACAGAAGCGTTGATGAGCTTGAACTCTCTGTAAGAAGTTCCAATTGCCTAAAAAATGCTCAAATACTCAAAATATATCAGCTTGTTCAAAAGACTGAAAGCGAGATGCTCAAGACCAAGAATTTTGGAAGAAAATCCTTAAATGAGATTAAAGAGGTTCTAACTTCAATGGATCTCTATCTTGGAATGGACCTTGATGGTTTTGAGCCACCTGCTGAAGATGAAGTGGTTGAGCAATCATTATCTAACAACGAAGAAGATTTGGAACACCCTTCCTGATAAATATCCAAGTTTTAACGAAGGAGAAAAAATTTCCCATGAGACATAGAAAAGCAGGCGTAAAGCTAAATCGAACCTCAAGCCACAGAAAAGCCATGTTTAGAAATATGGTTACCTCCCTATTTAAGCATGAGAGCATCAAAACAACTGATGCAAAAGCAAAAGAGCTTAGAAAACATGCTGATAAGATGATCACTTTAGCTAAAAGGGGCGATTTACATGCAAGACGTCAGGCATTAGCCTATATTATAGAAAAAGATGTTGTACATCAGCTATTTAACGATGCTGCAGAAAAATTTGGTAGCAGAGAGGGTGGATACACAAGGGTTGTTAAACTTGGACCTCGTTCTGGTGATGCTGCACCAATGTCAATGGTTGAGCTTATAATGGATAAAAAATAGTTGATCTTTTAAGTTTTTGCTAAGTTTTTACGTTTGACCTAATAAAGCCTTGATTAGTTATTTGCTTGCTAATCAGGGCTTTGTTGTTTTGCAAAAAAATTTTGTTATCCAAAATTAGGATATTTTTTTATGCCCAATGAAAAATATACTACCAATCAAATAAAAATTGGTAACAATAAACAAGATGCTCAGATTCATATCTTTGATACTCTTATAACTACAATGCAGACTGCAAGAGAGCTTGCCAAAAAAGGCTCGCCTAACCTTAGCGTTGTTGTTGCAAATAGGCAGACTAAAGGACGGGGGCGGCTTAATAGAAACTGGCTTTCAGAAGAGGGTGGATTGTGGTTTACAACAATATTAAGACCCTCTTTAAAGCCTTCATCTGCTTTTTTAGTCAATTTTGCTGCATCTTTGGCTCTTGCAACTGTATTAAAGCAGAACTATAAGTTAGATGTAACCATTAAGTGGCCCAATGATATTCTTTTTAAAGATAAAAAAGTTGCTGGTTTATTATCAGAGATGGAGACTGATGGCGATACAATAGCGTTTGTTAATATAGGTATTGGAATTAATGTCAATAATAATCCTGAAATTGAGCAGCCAAACGCAATCTCAATAAAAGGTGCTTTGGTTAGAAGTGTAGAAGATGAAATCTCCAAAATAGAGCTATTGCACCTATTTCTTGATGAGTTTGAAAATCAGCTTTTAAAAATTGAATCTACAGAGTCCTACTCTTTAAACATTATAGATGAGTGGAAAGAGATGACATCAACAATTGGCAGAAGTGTGAAGATTGAGACTTTTAATGATATTTATGAGGGGGTTGTAGTTGATGTAGATGAATCAGGTGCATTAATAATCATGGATAGTCAAGGAGAAAAAAAGAGGATTATTTACGGCGACTGTTTTTATCAAGAGAGCAGGGACATCTATAAAATATGAATATATCAAGTGATTTAAGAATGAGCGTATATTCAGCACTATTTGCGGCACTAATTGCTGTTGGGGCATATATTGCCATACCTATTGGAGCAGTGCCGATTGTGCTTCAAAATATGTTTGTGCTTATGGCAGCTCTTCTGCTTGGGGCAAAGTGGGGATTGGCTGCTGTTGGGTTGTATCTATTTATGGGGGCTTGCGGGTTGCCTGTATTTGCTGGGGGAGCTGGGGGAATAGGGCGACTATTCGGACCTACTGGTGGCTATCTTTTGGGTTACATACCAGCAGTTTTTGCAGCAGGATTTATATCCCAAAAGGTTGGGAAAAATCTATTTGGCGATACTTTTGCAATGGTTATCGCATCGTTAATTGTGTATCTATCTGGTGTTCCGTGGCTAAAATTTGTTACTGCTATGTCATGGAACAAGGCTTTTATTGTTGGTATCTATCCATTTATCATTGGTGATTTAATTAAAATAGTTGCTGCTGCCTACTGTGTAAAATTTTTAAGACCTATGTTGAATAAATAGTTTTGAGACAAAATATAATTGAAATAAAAGATATATCTCACATTTACAGCACCACTGGAAGAGGGCTAAAAAATATCTCTTTTTCTGTTGAATCTGGCGAATTTATAATAGTTGCTGGAAAAAATGGCTCTGGTAAATCGACACTTTTTCGTCATCTTAACGGTTTATTATCTCCAACTTCGGGTAAGATTTTAATTCATGGAAAAGATGTCAGCTCAAATATTAGGTATGCTCGTCAAGTTGTTGGAATGATATTTCAAGATGCAGATTGTCAGATTGTGGGGCAGACTGTATTTGAAGATGCTGCATTTGGACCTGAAAATTTAGGTTTATCTTTTGAAGAGGTAAATAAACGCACAACTAAGGCTTTAGCAGAGCTTGGATTGATTCACCTAAAAGATCAAAATCCTGCAACCCTTTCAGGAGGAGAGAAGAGAAGGCTTGCCATTGCAGGAGTCTTAACCATGAGACCAGATGTGGTTGTTTTAGATGAGCCGTTTGCAAATTTAGATTATGCAGGCACATCTGAGCTTTTATCTGCCATTTTATGGCTTAATAAAGCAGGTCATACAATCATCTTATCAACCCATGATATTGAAAAGTGTATATTTTGGGCATCAAGAATGTTAATTATCCATGAGGGTAGGCTTGTTGCTGATGATAAACCTCAATATCTTTTAAAAGATGTTGAAAAGTTTGGAATCCGTGAGCCGTGTGCATCTAAACTTGGTATGAACATTATGGCGTGGAGATAATGGGAAGGGTTACTCAATTTTCATATCGAAAAGAGGATTTTGCTCTATTTCAATTAGATGTTCGATGTAAGATTATCTGTATCTGCTCTTTAAGTGTTGCTATAACTAAGGCTGATTTTTTGCATCTTTTTGTTATTAGTGCTGCACTTTTATGGTTAATTTATCGCTCTAATTTAAAAATATTAATAATTGTAAAGGAGCTTAAATACTTTTTTTTTATGCTCTTTTTTATCGTTATTGTTAGAGGCTTTACAACTTCTGGAGAGCCTATCTCCATATATAAAGAGATTTATATCACAAAAGAGGGGATAATTGATGGGGCTAAAATTTCTTGGAGATTCTTGTCAATTATGTTTATGGGGCTGCTATTTTCATGCTCAACACAATCAGCTTCACTAAAAAATGCTGTGATGTGGTTTTTAAAGCCAATTCCATTTATACCAGAAAAGAAGAGGGTAGGGGTTATGGTTAGCCTTTTTGTTCGATTTTTACCGTTGATTATGGATAAAGCATCAGAGGTGTCAGATGCCCAAAAATCAAGATGCTCTCATCTGCAAAAAAATCCTATTAAGAGGATAAAAAATATTGCAACTCCGCTTCT
This sequence comes from Desulfamplus sp., assembly GCA_015232465.1. Taxonomy (GTDB): domain Bacteria; phylum Desulfobacterota; class Desulfobacteria; order Desulfobacterales; family Desulfobacteraceae; genus Desulfamplus. The sequence continues at coordinate 17,823 of JADFZO010000038.1, read as the reverse complement.
TCAAAAAGTTTTTCATTCTGCTGATAAGCTTATTATTGCTATGGAATCTCGATGTTACAACGCTAATAGACCAGAGGTAAATGAGCACCATTTTTTAAGATCAGGGTATGAGGAGTATTTTTATGTTGGCACAGCACTACTTGCTTTTTTTACAATCTTCATCTGATGACCATTAAATTCAATAACATCTCCTGCAAATATCTTTTTTCTTTTTTGCAACTCTATTTTTCCATTTACAGTAACCATTCCATTTAAAATAGCCTGTTTTGCCTCACCTCCGCTTAAAACAAGGTTTTCAAATTTTAAGATTTTACACAACTCAACAGGCTCATGGTCAATCGTTACTGAATAACTCGATATTGATTTTATTTTCATTAAATTGTATATCTGCTCTGTTTAAAAAGATGAATATTAAATAGTTAATTTATGATTTCAAATGTAATAACAATATTATTTAAGATTTGGATATTAATTTATGCTTTTAGCTGTTAATCCTGATAACCCCCAGCCACGCTTGATTGCAAAGATAGTTGAAATTTTACAAGAGGGTGGAGTAATTGCCTATCCAACAGACACATTTTATGGAATAGGGTGTGATATTATGAATAAAAAAGCCATAGAGCGTGTCTATCAGATTAAAAATAGAGACAAAAATGAGCCGTTCAGCTTTATATGTTCTGACTTAAAAAATATTAGTGAGTATGCGAAGGTCTCAAACTTTGCATATCGAAATATGAAACGGGTTCTACCAGGACCGTTTACCCTAATTTTGCCAGGCTCAAAGATGGTGCCAAAAATAATGCTGACAAAACGCAAAACAGCAGGAATAAGAGTGCCAAATAACAACATTGTTCTTGCAATTGCCAAAGCATTAGGACACCCAATTTTATCTACAAGTGCGAGCAATAATAAGGGTAATAATAAAGAAAATGGAGCTAAAGAGGCAATATTTAGTGATCCGTCTCTTATCCATGACCATTTTGGAGCAATGCTTGATGCAGTAGTTGATGGAGGCGAAGTGCCAAACATCGCCTCAAGTGTGGTCTCACTAATTGATGACATACCTGAAATAATCAGATACGGTGCTGGAGATGTTAGCATCTTTGAGTAGAGATGTTATCAATTTCTTAATAAAGGCGGTTTTATCCTCCTCTGGATAGACAGTTTGGATTTTACCCTCAATTCCTGCAAGCTCTCCTGCCCACTCAACAGCATCATCAAGGTTGCCAAGCCTATCAACAAGGTTTAAAGATAGGGCTGATTCACCTGTGTAGATGCGTCCATCTGCAAGTTTTGACATGCTATCTATGTCAATATTTCGACCTTGTGCTGCATCTCGGACAAATTGGCTATGTATCTCATTGACAACACTTTGAAGCAATTTTCGCTCATTATCTCTTAGCTCTCGCATGGGAGATGCCATATCTTTATATTCACCGCTTTTTATTACAACTGGAATAAGTCCAATCTTTTGAACAATCTCTTGAACATTTGCATACTCCATTATAACGCCAATGCTGCCAGTGATTGTGCCAGGATTTGCAACAATACCATCGCATGATGCTGCTGCATAATATCCGCCTGAAGCTGCAACTGAACCCATTGATGCAATAACTTTTTTGACCTTTTTTGTCTTTACAATCTCGTTGTATATCTCTTGAGAAGGGGCAACTCCCCCGCCAGGTGAGTCTATCCTTAGCACAATCGCCTTAATAGAGCTTTGCTCTCTAAAAGTTTTTATATGCTCAATTATCTCTTTTGAAGATATTATTGGACCGATAAGCTCAATAATGCCAACATTGCCGCTGTTGGCAGTTGCATCAATGGCAGAAAAATCTGATTTAATTAAGGTTGCACTACCTAAAATCATTGCAGCCAAAGTAACCATCAAGGCTGACCAGACAGAAAATATGACTATCATAAAAAAAAGGAATGGGTGTCTTCGTGAAAACATAGCTAACCCCTAAACACTAAAAGATGGTTGAAAATAATAAAAAAAAGCCGGGATTCAGATTACCACTTTTTTCTGCCCCCCGGCTCTTTTAACATCTTGTAAATTTTATAGTCAAATTAAAGTTGGTTAATAGACTATTTCTCTTCTGATTTTGCTGCCTCTTCGAGGTTATCTCTTAAAAGCTCACCAAATGATGATGTGGCTGGCTTTGCATTTTTCACAAAATCTTGGACATTTTGCTGCTCTTGCTGCTCCTCTTCCATCTCAAGACGTTTGATTGAAAGCCCGATGCGTCTCTCATCACTGTTGATATTCATAACTCTGGCTGTGATTGTATCACCAGTCTTGAACTGATCTACAGGAGTTTTTATCTTCTCTTTGCTTATTTCAGAGACATGAACTAAACCCTCAATCCCCTCCTCAAGCTCAACAAAGACACCAAAATCAGTAACGTTAGTGATTACTCCTGAAATCTCAGTGCCAACCTTATACCTTGAACCAACTGTTACCCAAGGGTCTGGCTGAGTCTGTTTTATGCCAAGTGAGAAACGCTCGCTTGCTTTATCAATGTCAAGCACAACAGCCTGAATTATATCATTCTTTTTATAGACCTCTGAAGGGTGTTTGATCCTCTTTGTCCATGAGATGTCCGAGATGTGCACAAGACCATCAATATCATCATCAATTCCGATAAATAGACCAAAATCAGTTATATTTTTGATTTTACCTTCAATCACAGTTCCAACAGGATATTTTTCGCTTATGACCTCCCATGGATTCTCCATAGTCTGTTTGATACCAAGCGATATTCTGCGATTTTCTGGTTTAAGATCAAGCACAACTGCCTCAACCTCTTCTCCTACAGATACCATCTTAGATGGGTGGCGAACCTTTCTTGTCCATGACATTTCAGATACATGGATAAGCCCCTCAACTCCCTCTTCAAGCTCCACAAATGCACCGTAATCAGTAAGGCTTACAACTTTACCCTTTAATTTTGAGCCAACAGGATATTTTTCCTGAGCAGTTGTCCAAGGATCAGGCGTAAGCTGTTTCATACCAAGGGATACACGCTCTTTTTCAAAATCAAATGAGAGTATCTTTACCTTAATTTTGTCGCCAACAGAGAAAAGCTCAGAAGGATGTTTTACCCTGCCCCATGAAATATCAGTAATGTGTAAAAGTCCGTCAACTCCGCCAAGATCAACAAAAACTCCATACTCAGTAATGTTTTTAACAACTCCGATCATTACCTTTTCTGCTTCGATCGAATCAAGAGTCTCTGTTCTTGCCTGCTCTCTTTGATTTTCAAGTATAATTCGTCGAGACAGAACTATGTTGCTTCTCTTTCTGTTGTATTTTAGGATTTTAAATGTGTAGGTCTGTCCTACCATCTCGTCCATGTTGCGGATAGGGCGTAAATCGGCTTGAGAACCCGGCAAAAATGCAGGAAGCCCTATATCAACAGAGAAACCACCTTTAACCCTGCTTGTAATAACACCCTCAATTGTGCCATCTGATTCGTAAATCTCTTTGATTGAATCCCAAACTTTTACCTTAGCAGCCTTCTCTTTAGAGAGGATAACAGTCTCCTCCTCTTCGTCCCACACCTCAACCATAACTTCAATCTTGTCGCCAGGATTGACATTTACATTGCCCTGCTCATCTCTGAATTCATGAATTGCGATCTGCCCTTCAGATTTATAGCCAACATCGACAAGTACGTGATCCCTATCCACAGTAATAATGGTGCCAGTTACAACCTGTCCCTCTTCAAAGCGTTTAAAGCTCTCCTCATAAATACCCATCAATTCGTCCATTGTCTCTTCGCCTGTAAGTACAGGTTCAGATTCGTGGCTCTGTTTTACCTCTTGGGCAGTCTCAATTTCTTCAGTGTTCATGTTGTTGTTCTCGTTAATTTCAGCAATGTTATTCATTAATATTAATTCCCCCTAAACAGTATTTTATACCCTTAATTAGAAACACGATAAAGCCCATAAGAATACTTACGATATTGCTATTAAGAGTATAATTTATTACATATATCAGAAGGAAAAGTGGAAAACAATAAAAAATAAAAAAAATATCGAAAAATTTTATCTCTAATCAATTCTGATTGATATAGGATAGTATTTTATCAACCACTTCCCCATGGTTAAGATTTGTTGAATCAACCATAATCGCATCTTCTGCTGGCTTTAAAGGGGCTATCTCCCGTGATGAATCACTATTATCTCGCAGCTCAATGGCTTGTTTTATCTCATCAAGGGTTTTTGAACCATTCATCTCTGAGTAGCGTCTCAAGGCTCTTGTATTTAGATCAGCAGATAAAAAGAATTTATAATCAGCATCTGGAAAAACAACAGTGCCCATATCTCTGCCTTCAAAGATGGCATCGCTTATTTTTGCAATCTCTCGTTGAAAACCAAGCAGAGCCTGACGCACAGCAGCTTTTGCCGATAAATCAGAAGAGAGCATTGTAATTTCTGGAGTTCGTATATAATCTGTAATATCTTGTCCTGAACTAAAAAGCCGATAGAGTCCCCCATGATGCAGTTTTAACTCAAAACTAATTGAAGATAGAAGTGTATCAAGTTCAGCATCGTCATGCCAATTAAGATTGCAGCGGTAAACCTCATAAGCAACTCCTCGATAAAGAGAGCCAGTATCTACATAGACACACCCAAGACGTGATGCAAGCTCTCTGCTTACAGTTGTTTTTCCAGCCCCTGCAGGACCGTCAATGGTAATAATTCTTGTTTTATTTATGTTTTTCATCTTTTTATGTTATTTTTTCAAAATGTTTTTAATTTATTGCTTAAAAGTTTATCGAGCATCATCTATCTACAAAGATATTACCTGCTTAAAGGCTTCAATAAATGCTCTATTCTCTTCTGGTAAACCCGCATTAATTCTTAAATATGATTCAAATCCATAAGATTTCATGGAACGGGTAATTATTCCATGCTTTAAAAGAGATTTAAAAACCTCCGTAGCATCTCTTTTTACATCAAGAAGAAAAAAATTTGATTGTGTAGGAAAAGTGGTAATCCCCATTTTTGATAGCTCCTCTGAAAGATAATCAACCCCCTCTTGCATTACTTTCACCCCTTTTTGCAAAAACTCGTCATCATCAAGTGCTGCTGCTGCCGCAACTTGAGCAAGAGAGTTCACATTAAAGGGCTGTCTTATCCTGTGGAGTACTTCAGCTATCTCTTTGTCCATTATCCCATACCCAACCCTAAAGCCTGCAAGTCCATACGCCTTTGAAAATGTTCGCAAAGAGATAACTCTTTGGTCAAAAAGCGGATTTGCTAAACTATTGAAAATATTAAAATCTCTTGCAAATTCAATGTATGCCTCATCTACAATCACCATCACATCTGATGGAATTTTTTTCATAAAATCGTTAAATTGAGATGTTGTAAAGTGGCTTCCAGTAGGGTTGTTTGGGTTTGTTAAAAAGATCATGGCAGTTCTATCTGTTACTGCATCAGCAAGAGCATCAAGATCAATTTCGAGACCATTTAGTGGCACCATAACAGGAGTTCCACCAGCGGTTTTAACTGAAATCTCATACATCAAAAATGATGGAAAAGGCATAATAGCCTCTTTGCCAGAGCCAAGAAATGCGTGGGCAAGAAGTGCAATAATATCGTCAGACCCATTACCAATAACTATATTTTCATGCTTTACCCCAAAATGCTCTGCAAGTTTGTCAGTCAGCTTAAAGGCACTTCCATCAGGGTAGCGGTTCATGGTGGAAAGGTGCTCACCTATTGCCTTTACAGCCAATGGAGATGGTCCAACAGGATTTTCGTTAGATGCAAGTTTAACAATATTTTTAATGCCATATTCACGTTTAAGCTCATCAATTGGTTTGCCTGGCTCGTAGGGCTTTATTGACATAATAGATTCTAAAACATTGAGTTTCATATTAAAGAACTCCTAAAAACAGTAGCCTTAAATGATTAAGGCTGTAATAAATTATAATGATATGATAAAAGGGCGATAAAATTAAAATATCGCTTAAGATTAACTATAAGCCAAATAATTTATTGAGCTTTTTAATGGTTGTCAACTTTTTTGATTAAGACTTTAAGGTATTTAAAAACAATTTCTGACGATTTCTGGATTTTTTTTGTATGAATAGTAGCTCAAATATTTATCTATCTAACCTTACTAATAGGGTAATAACTGGTCTTGAAAATTTATGTTTTGGGCAAACAATAGATAGAGATTTTTTAAAGGGCAGACGTTTAGGGTTGCTGGCAAACCCTGCTTCAGTTGATAGTAGATTTAACCACGCATCAAGTTTAATAAATCAGATATATCCAGACCAGCTAAAGGCTCTTTTTTCGCCTCAGCATGGCTTTTACGCCCAAAAGCAAGATAACATGATCGAATCAGACCACACAGTTGATCCAAAACTTAAGATTCCAATATTTAGCCTATATAGCAAAACACGAGTGCCAACAAAAGAGATGTTTGATCTAATTGACACTCTTATTGTTGATATTCAAGATGTTGGAACAAGGGTATATACATTTATCTACACAATCTCATACTGCCTTGAGGTTGCTTCAAAATACAACAAAGATGTGGTGATTTTAGATAGGCCAAACCCAGTTGGCGGGGTGGCTATTGAGGGCAATATCTTAAAAAAAGATTACACCTCATTTGTTGGAAGATTTCCAATTCCTATGCGTCATGGGCTTACAGTTGGAGAGATTGCAACCCTCTTCAACTCTGAATTTATAGATAAACCAGCCAATTTAAAGGTTGTTCCTATGGTTGGCTGGAGGCGAGATATGCTCTTTTCAGATACTTGCCTTGCATGGATAGCCCCATCTCCAAACCTGCCAACACCAGCTTCTGCTTTAGTCTATCCGGGTCAAGTTATCTGGGAGGGGACAAATATCTCTGAAGGAAGAGGCACTACGCAGCCTTTTGAGATATTTGGAGCACCATTTATTGGTAGAGAAAAGATATATTTTGAGCTTATGGATAAAATTCAAGGTGTTGTTTTAAGACCAGTTGCATTTGAGCCAACTTCAGGAAAGTGGCAAGGTAGAGCCTGCTACGGATTTCAGATACATGTAACTGATCACACACTCTTTAAACCCTATAAAACCTCGCTACTGCTTATTCAACAGATCATAAAAGAGCACCCTGACCACTTTAAATGGAAAGAGCCACCTTATGAGTATGAGTATGTTAAATTGCCGATTGATCTCATACTTGGAGATAAAGAGCTAAGAGAGCAGATTGAGAGATTTGAGAGTATAGATTTGATTGAAAAATCATGGATAGATGAGCTTGATGATTTTAAAAAGATGAGCAGGAGATACTACCTTTATGGTTAACAATAGTATCTTTCAAGATGAGAAGACTCTTGATGATGTGATAACAATATATACAGATGGAGCATCATCAGGCAATCCTGGTCCGTCAGGTATTGGAGTTTTTCTCAAATTCAAAGAGCATGAAAAAGAGCTATCTGAATCAATTGGATATGCCACAAACAACATTGCAGAGCTGACAGCAATAAAAAGAGCTTTGCTTGAACTCAAACGGTATGATTTGCCAGTTAGAATCTATACAGATAGCAGCTATGCACTTGGGATATTGACCAAGCAGTGGAAAATTACAAAAAATCAAGAGATTGTCTTAGAGATAAGAGAGCTTATAAAAAAATTTAAAAATATTAAATTTATTAAAACAAAAGGACACGCAGGGATTGATGGCAATGAAAAGGCAGATGCCCTTGCAACAAAAGCAATTAAAAGAGTATCCTAACTCTAAAATTAATAGCAGTCTTCCACTTAATGCTGTTGTTGCAGACAAAAATGGCGATATATTTGAGCTTGAAGATTATGGTGCAGTTGCAATGAGCGGCTCTGAGCCTACTCTTTTGATGCAAAAGGATACAATCAATATGCCGTACGGCAGTGAGTTGATGATGCTTCCTAACACCAAACCAATAGTCTTTAGCTTTGATAGAGGCAGATTTGAAGCTCTTGAGGAGAATCCATATCAGGCAGGTGAGCCTATATTTCCTGTGGCTGTATTTAACTCTCCTGGGTATGTAAATAGATATTCTTGTGCTTATGAGCATTTAAAATCAGATTATCTTCTGCCCCTATTCTCTTATGGTGCGTGTGGTTGGTCAGGCAATGGAGGGGTGGGTGATGGAAACTTTATGTCTGCTGCAATTTGTGTTGATACTGAACCTCGCCAAGATTTAAGGTTTATGCCCTATGATGGGATTGTTGCTGGTGTTGATAAGATGCGGATAAAATATCCATCAAACAGGCTAATTCGCCATTTAGAAAAGTGTGCTCTTCAATATGGCTGTCCAGCAGCAAAGAATTTTTTCTTAGGCAGATATGAAGCCCCAATTCCAACATCAAATAGGTGCAATGCCAACTGTTTAGGGTGCATCTCTTTGCAAAAAGAGAATAATCTTATGGCGTGTCAAGATAGAATCTCATTTATCCCCAAACCTTTAGAGATTGCTGATGTGGCATTAGAGCATCTGCCAAAGGTTAAAGATGGGGTTGCAAGTTTTGGTCAAGGCTGCGAAGGTGACCCATTAACAGCTTTTCATGCTATTGAGCCAGCTATTAGGCTTGTGCGGGAAAAGATTGATGTTGGCACAATTAATATGAACACAAATGCTGGTATGCCTGATAGGCTCTTATCCTTATTTGATGCTGGTCTTGACTCTGTACGGGTAAGCATGAACTCTGTAAGGGAGTCTTGCTACAATGCCTATTTTAGACCTAAAAGCTATGAGTTTAGCGATGTTATAAAAAGCATCGAAATTGCAGGCAAAAAGGGTAAATTTATCTCTATTAACTACTTAAATTGCCCTGGCATAACTGATTCAGAAAAAGAGTTTAAAGCACTTCAAGATTTTTTACGCTCCTATCCAGTTAATATGATTCAATGGAGAAATATGAACTATGATCCATTAATCTATTTTAAGAACATGGAGCAGGTTGAAGGTGAAAGCACCCCGCTTGGCATGGATAGAATCATAAAAGAGCTTAAAAGAGATTTTCCCAAATTAAGACATGGCTACTTTAATCCACCAATAGAAAAATATTAGGTAGATTATGGCTCTTTTTAATGGTCTTCTTTAGTGTTGCAACATAACAATTATTTATGATATTCAAGATGTTAAGGTCTAAAATTTGATTTTTTATAATAGGTTTTTTTATGAAACAGTATGTTATAGATGGGCTAAGTCCCTATGATTATGAGAGATTAAAGAAATATTTTGATGAGATTTTGGGGCAGCCATCGCTTGGGTCAATCTATTGGCTTGAGATTGATCCAGAACTTCTAAGCCCCATGCAGATTTCCCACACAGATTGTCAGCCTCACTATTTTGCTTTTGAGCTTGACGAGCGAGGGCATCTATCTTGCGAGTTTTTGGTTAGAATCAAAAAAAGCATTAAATGCGACTGCATGGGCTATGCTGATAAACAGCAACGTGATTGGCTTATGGATAGAATAGATACTATTTTAAATACGCTTGATATAACAGTATAAAATATTGATAAAATAGTTGCTGGTTTGCTACCAGCTTGAATCGGAGAAAATAAAAGAGAGTCATGCTGAAAATAATACCCCTTGGTGGTTTAGGTGAGATTGGTCTTAACATGATGGTTATAGAGTATGAAGAGACCATATTCATTATTGATGTAGGGCTTATGTTTCCTGAAGATTATATGCTGGGCGTTGATATTGTTATTCCTGATATGGAGTATCTAAAAGATAACAAAGATAAGATAAAGGCGATTATTCTTACCCATGCCCACGAAGATCACATTGGAGCTATCAACTATCTGATTAAAGAGGTATCTGCTCCAATTTATGCAACTGCATTTACTCTGCGTTTAGTCCAAAATAAACTTCAGGAGTTTGAGCTTTACAATAGTGCAACTCTAAAACAGGTCAATGCTGGAGAGAGAATATCAATCCCACCGTTTGATGTTGAATTTATAAGGGTTAGCCACAGCACTGTAGATGGTGTGGCTCTTGCAATTCAAACCCCTGTTGGTCTAATTGTTCATACTGGGGATTTTAAAATTAACCACTGCTTTGAAGAGTCTAATGTTACTGATATATCTCGATTTGCCCATCTTGGTCAGGAGGGGATATTGGCTCTATTGTCTGACTCGACCAATGTTGAGCGTGAAGGTTACACAGATTCAGACCAAAAGGTGGGCGAATCTCTTGCAAAAATTATCGCAGAGAGCGATGGAAGGGTTATTATTGCCCTTTTTGCATCTAACATATTTAGAATCCAGCAGATTATCAATATTGCCATACACACACGGCGTAAAGTTGTATTTAACGGCAGAAGCATTGAGCAGACAGTATCAGCAGCAAAAGAGCTTGGCTACTTGAAATATCCTAACAGCTTGATAGTTGATGTGAAAAAGGTCAACTCACTGAGTGATTCAGAGATTCTTATTATCACAACTGGAAGTCAAGGAGAGCCGATGTCTGCATTGGCTCGCATGGCAACAGGATTTCACAAACAGGTGAACATCAAAAAGGGGGATAGTGTTATACTCTCCTCTAAATCAATTCCGGGTAATGAAAAGGCAATATCTAATATTATCAACAATTTATATCGTCAAGGTGCAAGAGTTGTCTATGATAAGATAGCCCCTGTGCATGTCTCAGGTCATGCCTGTCAAGAGGAGCTTAAATTGATGATAAGTTTGACTCGTCCTGAATATTTTATACCAATACATGGGGAGTATCGCCATTTGGTAAACCATGCGCGTCTTGCTGAAAAACTTGGGATTCCAAGAGCCAATGTGCTTCTTGCTGAAGATGGAAATGTTGTCTGTTTTGAGAAGCTAAATATTAATGATTTAGAAGAATCAGAAGCCTTAAAAACAGTAAAAAATACCCCTAAAATTGGTAAAAATAGAGAGGTAGTTGTTGGTAAAATTGCAGGCAGCGTCAATAGCGGAAGAATTTTGATTGATGGTAAAGGTATAGGCGATGTTGGCAGAAGCGTTCTTAAAGAGCGAAGAAACCTATCAGAAGATGGGCTTGTTGTTGTTACTATGATTATTGATGAGGAGACTGGAGTTGTCCTTCACGGTCCTGAGCTTATATCTAAAGGCTTTGTGTTTGGAGCAGAGACTGGTTATCTTGTTGATGATGCTCAATGTGTAATTTTGGAGATTGTTGAAGAGATTGAAGTTGGTGCTCAATCACGGGTTGATCAGATACGTTCACGTCTTCAAAAGGCTTTAAAACAGTATTTCTTTTTTACCATAAGAAGGCGACCAGTTATTGTTCCTATTATCATTGAGGTTTAAGATTTTAAGCCTAAGAAGAGATGATTGATCTGTAATAATTATGAAAAAAGAGCTGCTTGCAATACTGCTGCTATTTCTTGTTGTGCTGACATCTGTTAGTATTCTTTCCCACTCCCCACTTGATCCCTCAATTAACCACCAATCTTTTACAACAGAAAATATCCATAACCTATTTGGGCTTGTTGGGGCTCATTTATCTGGAGTTATTGTTGATCTATTTGGTGTTGCATCTTTATGGCTTCCTATGTATCTGTTTTTGGCAGCTTTATGGTATTTTAGGGGAAAACAGAGCTTAGAGATTGCTATCTCTATGGCTGGTGGGTTGATTATCATCTGCGCCACTGCTGGCATACTATCAATTATTAGAGATAGAGTCTTTATTAACGGAGGCTATGTTGCATCTGGTGGATTTGTAGGTGGGGCAATCTCAGATTTTTTACTTGAATACACCAACACACTTGGTTCTGTTACTATCCTTGTGTTTTTTATATTTTCAGGTGTAGTTCTCACAACTGGAATCTCTGCATTTACCTTAATTTTAATTATCAGAGATTACACCTTTATTGCTCTAAAGTTTATAGGCTTAAAGGCTCTTGAGACATACAACAGATTTCTATCTTTAAATTTTATCTATAAATTTGTTGATCCAATAAAAAATGGATTTTTAGATTTATCAAAATTACAGGCAGTTAAAGATGAGATACTCAAACCCATAAAAGAGGCTAAACTGCTTCCAACTAAAGATAAAAAAGATAAAGATAAAAAAGATAAAAAAGTGGCTTCTCATGTGAATAATATTGGTGATGATGCTTATAAAGAGGGGTTGTTTAAAGATCAAGATAGCTCTTTTAAAGAGGATTTTGTTCTATCAGAAGATGGCTCATTTATCCTGCCGCCTCTTTATTTGTTAAACGATAACGTAAAATTAGAGAGCTGCGTAGATATATCTTCACTCAACCAAAAAGGGGAGATTCTTGAGAATAAGTTTAAAGATTTTGGCGTAAAGGGCGAAATTGTCAATATCTTGCCAGGACCCGTTATAACCACATTTGAATATAGACCAGCACCAGGTGTTAAAATTAGCAAAATCGCAAATTTAAGCGATGATCTTGCACTTGCTTTAAGTGCTTTGAGCATTCGCATTGTTGCCCCGATTCCCGGAAAAGATGTTGTTGGAATTGAGATTCCTAATGAGAGACGTGAGCCTGTTTTTTTAAAGGAGATTTTATCATCTGAGGAGTTTTTAAAGTCAAAATCTTCGCTTACACTTGCACTTGGAAAGGATATTCTTGGCGTCCCAGTTTCATCTGTGATGGATTCTATGCCCCATCTTTTGATTGCTGGTGCAACTGGAACTGGAAAGAGCGTTGGTCTAAACTCAATGATAATAAGCCTTTTGTATAAAGCAAAACCAGATGAGGTAAAGTTTATTATGGTTGATCCAAAAAGGATTGAGCTATCTGTCTATGATGGCATACCGCATCTTATCTCGCCAGTTGTTACTGATATGAAAAAAGCCACCAATGCACTATTTTGGGCAGTCAAGGAGATGGATAGACGATATGAGCTACTTGCCCAATGCGGAGTTAGAAATCTTTTGCAATACAATAAAATAGAAAAATCTGATAATCAGTTAGAGAGTTTGCCATATATTGTTATTATTGTTGATGAGTTTGCAGACCTTATGATGGTGGCATCAAAAGATGTAGAGACCGCTCTTATTCGTCTTGCACAGATGGCACGAGCTGCTGGAATTCACCTTATTTTAGCAACGCAAAGACCCTCTGTTGATGTGCTTACTGGAATTATAAAGGCAAATTTTCCAACAAGAATATCGTTTCAGGTCTCATCTAAAACTGACTCAAGAACAATTCTTGATACAAACGGCTCAGAGCGGCTACTTGGCAATGGCGATATGCTCTTTTTACCACCGGGCACAGGAAGGCTTCAGAGGATTCAAGGTGCCTACATCTCAGAAGATGAAATAGCAAAGGTAACATTCTTTTTAAAAGAGCAGCAGCAGCCAGATTATGTTGAGGATATAACCGAACAGCTTGAAGATAACAGCGACTCTGACAAAGATGATTTTTATGATGAAAAGTATGATGAGGCTGTGGCACTTGTGGCAAAGACAAGGCAGGCATCAATCTCAAGTGTTCAGCGTCATTTAAGGATTGGATACAATAGAGCAGCAAGAATAATTGAAACTATGGAAAAAAAGGGGCTGGTGGGTCCGCAAGATGGCTCAAAGCCAAGAGAGGTTCTTATGGGGCAGCTCTGATTTAACTCTTGTTTAGCTCTTTTTTAAAAAATCGCTTCCTAAGATAAATTTAAGATCAAATCCCAAGATCAACTGCCAAGATCACCAAAGATATTTTGAATCAGTGTAGATGCAGCAATTGTGGCAGTCTCTGCCCTTAAGATTCTGCTGCCAAGTGTGTAATCTTTAAAACCACTTTTTTGGGCTATATCTATCTCATCTTCTGAAAAACCACCCTCTGGACCTATCATAACAATAATTTTATCTCTATTTTTAATATTTTTATCAAACCTATTTCGTATCTCATCAACTGGTGTGGTTGCCTTTTCCCAAAATACTACCTTTTCATCATAACTACTTGATATGGTTATTATTTCATCAAATGAGATAGGGGCATGAATTATGGGCAGAAGACTTCTTCCGCACTGCTTTATCGACTCTTTTGCAATCTTTTGCCAACGCTCAACCCTTGCATCAAATTTTGACTCTGATTTTGGGCAAGGAACTGAACGCAAAGCAAAAAAGGGTATCCACTCTTTAATCCCAAGCTCTGTTAAGTAACGCAAAATTGTATCCATCTTTTTATCTTTTAGCATTGCTTGGGCAATGGTTATGTGTGCTGGAGATTCTGCCTTTAAAAATTGTCTTTCTAAGATGTTAAATATGACCATCTTAGATGTTGCATCTTTAATTTCAGATATGTAGTGTGTGCCATCTCCATCTGCAAGCTCAACTCTGCTGCTAACCTTTAGCCTTAAAACATTGACAAGATGCTTTGCATCTTGCCCAATAATTGTGGCAACATTGCCTTGGATGTTATTTTTCTCTATGTAAAATCTGTGCATAAAAATTGTTAAATTCAATTTATAAGGTGTAATAATTAAGCTTTATGCTGTAATTATTGTTGTTGGATTTAGTTTGCTAAGTTATAACAAAAATAGAGCTATTTTGTCAGCTAAAAATCTATGGATCACACATAATCAGGAGAATATTTAGTTTGAAGATACTTGTTGTAGATGACAATAAAATGGAGAGATTTTTATTAACCTCAGCCTTAAAGAGTCTTGGATACGATATTTTTGAGGCTGTTAATGGCAACGAAGCACTATCTCTTTTAGAGAGCAAAAGTATAAATCTTGTAATCTCTGACTGGATGATGCCCGGAATGGACGGTATTGAGCTTTGCCAATATATCCGCTTAAGAAAAAATACAGATGGCTATGTTTATGTGATAATGGTAACCTCAAAGTCAGAAGAGGAGGATTTGATGAAGGGGTTTGAGGCTGGTGTAGATGCTTACCTGCAAAAGCCTATAACCATAAAGATACTTGATGTTCAGATCAAGGTGGGAATGAGGATAATCAACCTTGAGCAGCAGCTTACCTATGAAAAGCAAAAAGTATCTCGCTTTGCAGATGAGATGGAGAGCCTTGCAAAACATCGGGCAGAGCAGTTAATACATGCTGATCGTATGGCAAGTCTTGGTGTGATGGCTGCTGGAATTGCACATGAAATCAATAACCCTGCTACATTTATAAACGGCAATATCCAAACATTTGAGAAATTTTGGCCTCTTATTGAAAAATCTCTTGCAAGCAACAATCAAGATAATCAGATGGCATTTATAGTTAGTGAGATGCCAAGCCTTATTGATGGGATTAAAAGCGGAACAGCCAGAATACAGCGTATTTTAAAGGGTTTGAAATCTTATGCCAGGCAAGATAGCACTCAGTTTATTGAGTATGAGCTGCATAAAATTATTGA
Source organism: Desulfamplus sp. (assembly GCA_015232465.1). Classification (GTDB taxonomy): domain Bacteria; phylum Desulfobacterota; class Desulfobacteria; order Desulfobacterales; family Desulfobacteraceae; genus Desulfamplus. The sequence continues at coordinate 2,492 of JADFZO010000038.1, read as the reverse complement.
TGATGCTCTGCTTCTTTGCCACAACAACCTTAAATATAATATTACAATAATAAAAGATTTTATGAAGGATATACCATCAGTTGAGTGCGATCCTCAAAAGATAGAGCAGGTTTTTGTAAATATATTTAACAATGCCGCAGATGCTATGGAGAACATGAATAAAGGAACTATTAAGATCACAACCCGCACCACAAATCATAAACCATTAGAAGAAGTTGGCAAAGATAGTCATAAAGATAGCCAGCAAGATAACCAGCAAGATAACCAAACTGCTCAAAACCATGTTAAAATTGTTATTGATGATACAGGACATGGCTTGAGCCACGATATTTTAAGAAGTATATGGGATCCATTTTTTACAACTAAGCCAGTAGGCAAGGGGACTGGTCTTGGCATGTCAATCTCTCATGGCATTATTAAGGCTCATCAAGGAACAATAAAAGCAGAAAATAGACCAGAAGGTGGTGCAAGATTTACAATAACCCTTCCTATCTATTCACCAAAATAGGAATATTTTGCATCTATGCCTCTAATTTAATACGGCTACTAACACAGGCATGGCATGAGCCTGAGCGGTTTCTGGCAGCATCAGATAAAGAAAATACCCCAACAAGCTCATTTGGGCTTGACCCTTCTACAAATAGGCGGTGCACATCTGAAAAGATCATTTTTTTGATGGCATCTTCTAAAATATCATCTGGTTTGCAGCTCTGAATTGGTGATGACATAATTGTATCTGCCAATGCAAGCGAATCAACACCATGTTTGTAAGCTAAAGTAAGGTCTGTCTTTGAGATAACACCAACAGGAATATTCTCTCGGTTTTTAACAAGTATAGCACCAAATCTATAGATTGAAAGCTCCTCCATAACATAACTTAATGTATCATCGTTAAATACAGATTTAACCTCATTAGTCATAATCTCTTTTACTAATGTCCGTTTTATGGTGGCTGGATTGGAGCGTTTAGTCTGCTGAATATGGCTATACTCGCAATCGCAGCAGTATTGGTAAAGAAGCCCAACTATATCTGGATATGCTAAAGCCCCCACAACTTTGCTGTTATTAGAATCAACCACATAGAGCCGATATACCCCTTTTGATCGCATAATTTGCAAAGCAGATTCAAGTGCATCATTAGGATAACAAAAAAGAGGAGGCTGACTCATAATATCAGCAATTGAAGACTCAATCGGGATTCCAGCGTAATATGCTCCCATTATATCTGTTTTGGATAGCACCCCAACTGGATTATCAGAATCATCAACAGCAAGAAGGGCATTTATCTTATATTTTATTATGGCATTTATGCTGTTGGATATAGAGGCATCTTTATTTAATTTTATAATCTGTCTTCTCATAGCTTGGCTAACAACAAGACCGCTTAATGTGTTTTTGTCTGATTTTGACATCGTAAAACGCCTCCATCTTTTTTTAAGTTGTGAACCTATCAAGGATATTGTAAAAAAGGTCAGATATATAGACAATGCCCTTGATCTCTTTATCTTCAATAACAGGCAGACGGCGAACATGTTTTTTAATCATAATATCAAGTATCATCAATATGTGGGTATCTGGGGTTACGCTAATCACCTCTGGGGTCATTATATCTCCTACTAAAACCGATGTGGTTCGTAAACAGGCTGTCTCGACAATTCCAGCAACATCAATGTCGTCCATATTTCCCCAGATGTGAGTGTGTTTTGGTCGCATAAAAAGAAGAATATCATACATTGAGATCATACCAGCAAGCTCACCGTTAGAGTTTAGCACCATCATACCAAAGATTTTACGCCCCTCCTCTCTGCTTGCCTCTTTAAAAAGCCTAACAGCCTCATTTATAGGCGTTTGTGGAGTCAAGGTATGAAAAGTTCTACTCATTATATCTTTAGCTGTTATCTTCATTATGCCCCCTTCTCTATGGTTTTGATTATTTGATGTTTTGTTTGCGATACCTATCAAGCCATTGAGTTCTAAATGTTTGGTATCTTCTATCTTCAATGGCAGCTCTTATATCTTTCATCAAATCTTGGTAAAATGTAAGGTTGTGGATCGTGGCAAGTGTCTCTGCTAATGGATCGCGGGTGAAAAATAGGTATCTAAGAACCATCTGCGAATAGGTCTTGCATGTATAACAGTTGCAGTGTGTATCTATGGGATATTTCTCCTTTCGAGATGCCTTATCCATTATTCTAAGTTTTCCAAGCCTTGTAAATAGAGTGCCTTGACGTGCGTAACGTGTTGGGATAACGCAATCAAACATATCGATCCCATTGCCAACAGCCTCTAAAATATCCTCAGGCAAACCCACACCCATAAGGTAACGTGGTTTATCAAATGGCAAAAATGGGGTTGTGTTTTTGGTTACACTCTTCATTAAATCATAGCCCTCTCCAACGCTAACCCCTCCAACTGCAAAGCCATCAAACGGTATGGCTGTTATCTCTTCGGCACTTTTACGGCGAAGATCAGGATAGATACCCCCTTGAACA